>JAAETH010000103.1 GCA_024228575.1 Actinomycetes bacterium | reverse complement strand
GGGGGCCATCGCCGTCGCCGTGACCACAGCCGTGGCTGGGGTAGCGACGAGGTCAACCGAACCAGCGGTAAACGCATTGCCGGTCACCGATTCGGAGTCGGTGAACAGAGCCAGCGAGGAGATCGTGAAGATGCCCCCGGCCAAGGCCAAGACAGCGATCGTGGCCAATATCTTCAGACCGGTTCCACCCTGGCGGCGACTGGGCTCGGCCGTGGTTGATGGCCCCGGTTCCCCTTCTCCGGGCTGCTCCGTGTCTATGGTTGTCATGATGCTCCTGTCACTGTGAGATCGTTGGCCGAACCAAAGACCCCGACCGGGTCCTGTTGATCGGTGGCTGTTGGATTGGCGAAGTAGAGGAAGATCTCGGTGGTGGTGCTCGCACTCAGAGTCGGCACCCTCACCCAGGAACTGAGCGCACCGGTCGCGCCGTCATAGCTCTCGATGGTGTGGTCGAGCCGGGTCACCCCATCGGTGGCGGTGAACACGACGTCGGCACCGTCGGCCCGAGCCCCCGCCTGACGGTCGGCGTCGACGAGCTCGACGAGGACCGGGAAATGCAGCTCGTCAGAATCGGCAACAGTGGGATCGATCGAGATCGGCTTGCGCAGGGTCCACGCCGCGTGGGGAAGCCAG
>JAAETH010000102.1 GCA_024228575.1 Actinomycetes bacterium | reverse complement strand
TCTCCGTCACCGACACCGACATCTACGACCCCCGCCTCGCGGTCGCATCGGCCGTCATCGGCTCAATCGTCGTCCTCTCCGCAGCCGTCGCCTACGGAACACGGGCGCTGTCGAGATTCGAGATCGGCGAACGCGCCTGACGCTCCCATCACCCTCGCCGGGAGGGTGTCGCCATAGTGGTCCACCGCCTCCACCACCTGGCGCGAGCACGACAAACTGCTTGCAGCGGAGGGGCCCGAGCCAACACCGGCCCAGGTCTCTATGACCCCGACGCCCTCCGTGGGTTCGTCATGTTGTAGCGCCGCTGATCAAGCACACCGGTGCCACGGCTGAGCACGGTCTTGTGCGTCCACCCAACGAGGCGGTGGGAGCTCGGAGCGCTTCTCAGCCAGCCGGGTGGGCATGTTGTTGATCGGCCGTCTGCGCGACCGGGTACCGACCACTGGCGGCTCGTGGCGTAGACATGAGAGCTGACTCGGTTGATGCTCGACGCCTCTCGTAGGCTGCGACCTCACACTCAGATGCACGGAGGACCCGTCGATGGCCCGATCCCCCAACAGCAACGACTCGACCGTAGACCTCTCACGACAGGGCTTCTCCGAGGCAACACGGCGCTGGCTGGCATCTGGCGATCATCACGACATCGACGGACATCTGGTGTTCGCCCACGACAGCGGCAACGGTCCGGCGATCGTGTTCATCCACGGCTTCCCGACCTCGGCCTTCGACTGGCGCGAGGTCATCAACGAGCTCGACGGAGCACACCGCTGCGTGGCGATCGACTTGCGGGGTTTCGGGCTGTCAGACAAGCCGAAGGCCTGGAGCTACTCGCTCTTCCAGCAGGCCGATCTCGTCGAGTCCATTCTCGAACGACTCGGTATCGCCGTCGCGCACGTCGTGAGCCACGACATGGGCACCAGCGTCCACACCGAGCTCCTGGCCCGCGAGATCGAGGGGCGGCTGAGCTTCGAACCCACACACTCGACCTTCCTCAACGGTTCGATGATCAAGACGCTCGCCAAGCTGACGACGTTCCAGCAGGTTCTCGAACCGCCGTCACGAGTGCCCGAGGCAATGGAGATGGTCGCCGCGATGATGCCGGCCTACGTCGACAGCCTCAAACGCCTCATGGGCCGCCCCGAGACCGTCACCGACGAGATCACCACTGTGATGCACGAGGTCATGGCGTATCAGGACGGCAACCTGCGCATCCCGGCGGTCTACTGCTATGTCCGCGAGCGCTACCTCCACATGGACCGCTGGCTCAGCGCCCTCGCCGACACCAAGATTCCCCTCCAACTGGTGTGGGGAACCGATGACCCCGTGGCCGTCATCGAGATGGGCCGAGAACTCCACCGGCGACTCCCCCACGCCGACTACCGAGAACTCGACGGCGTCGGCCACTTCGTGCCCACCGAGGCCCCACTCGAAGTCGCCGAGGCAATCCAGGCGCTCCGGTCAACCTGAACCGGCGGCTTGAGCACACGCCACCCACACCACCAATCACATCTCGACCGGAGGGTGCCGAAAATGCATCACCCCAGGTCAGGGGGCTAGCTGTGAGCGCCATTGCCGGCCGTGTCACCGCTTATCTCACACCTGTTCCGACTGCTGAAACGACACGACATATAGCATCCTCAAGCGCCCCCTGATGGCATCCAGCGCCTATCGGTGGTTAGAGAGCCAGCCGTCGTGCTCGTGGCGGAGTTTGTCCATCTCTGAGCCACTGGGCGCAACAACGTCAGCT
>JAAETH010000101.1 GCA_024228575.1 Actinomycetes bacterium | reverse complement strand
GGGCTCCAGCGCCACATCGCCGCCGTGCTCGGCGACATCGGTGGCGATCATCACGCTGTGGGTGATCTCGAGCCAGCGAGATCCTCCTACCGGCGCTCACTGCGCATCTGGGAGAAAGAAGGCGATCCGGTTCAAACCGCCGGCATGTTGGCTGCTCTCGGCAAGCTGGAGCGAGAGCGCGGCCGATACGAAACCGCCCGCGAACGGCTCGAGCGCGCCGTCGTTCTCTATGACCAGGCGAAGGCGGGAGCCGACATCTACCAGCCCCACGAAGAGGCGTTCTTGGAGTTGGCGGAAACCTATCGTGCACTGGGTCTCGATAGACAGGCGCTGCAGGCTTTCCGCCAGCGCGAAGAGATCCTGATCGAAAGGCTCAAGGAAGAGAAAAGCCGCAACCTCGCCGAGATGCAGGTCCGCTTCGACGTCGAGCTGAAGGAAGAAGAGATCGAGTCCCTGCAACAGCAAAAACAGCTCCAAGCACTCGAGCTCGAAGGCCAGCGCAGCAGCCGCCGGAACCTGGTCGCCATCTTTGGTTTCGTACTCCTGGTCCTGGTCCTCGTCTTCACCCGAGCCCGGTTCAAGACCAGGGAGGCCATGGTGCTGCAAAGGGTCGAGCAGGAGCGCGCGGTGAGCACCCAACTGCGCGAGGTCGACAAGCTCAAGGACGAGTTCCTGGCCAATACCTCCCACGAGCTGCGCACCCCGCTCTACGGCATCACCGGGCTGGCCGAGTCGCTGATCGAGGGCGCCACCGGCGAGCTGCCCGCCAAGACCAAGGCCCATCTCGCGATGCTGGTTCAGAGCGGCCGCCGGCTCACCGCCCTGGTCAACGACATCCTCGACTTCTCGAGGCTCAAGCACAGGAGCCTGGAGCTCGACTTGAAGCCGGTGGATCTGCACGCCCTGGGCGACGTCGTGCTGACCCGCTTGCGCCCGCTGGGAGGGTCGAAGGATCTGGAGCTTCGAAACGGCGTCGAATCCGACCTGCCGGCCGCCGAGGT
>JAAETH010000100.1 GCA_024228575.1 Actinomycetes bacterium | reverse complement strand
GCAGGTCGCGAAGGGCGCCGCCGTCGTGTTCTCGAGCCATCAATTGGACGTCGTGCAAGACCTCGCCGAACACGCATGCATCGTTGCAAACGGGCGTACGGTCGCCGCCGGCGCCGTCGACGAACTCCGAAGGCGCTCTCCTCACCGCAAGCTCGAGATTCGCTGGACCGATACCACTCCGCAATGGATACCGACGGGTGGCACCGTCATAGGTCGGCGCGGCCACAGGGTGTCTCGGTTCAGTGTTCCGGCCACAACAGACCCTGCTTCGGCAATCGCCGAGGCTGCTGCTGTCGCCTCGATCGAGTCGGTTGCCTTCGAGCCACCCGATCTCGACGAGGTCTTCATCGAGTTGGTCGAGAGATGAGTTTCGTTCAAGCCCGGGCGGTGGCCAAGCGCGAGATCGACGTTCGGACTCGCACCAAGGCGTTCAAGATCGTCACGGCCATCCTGGTGCTCGCCGCGATCGCTGGGCCCGTCATCACGGCCGTGTGGCCGGAGGGCGACGACGGTGCACGAACCGCCACGGTCGCCTACGTAGGTCCCGACGGCGACTGGTTCACCGGAGCGGTCGACGGCTTCGAGGGGGACGGGCTCGACATCGAGGTCGACCTGATGCCCGAGCGAACGACCGCAGAGGCAGCCGTCGCCGACCAGACGGTCGCCGCCGCGGTCATCGCTCCAGGCACGATGATCTGGAACGAACACGTCGACGGCCAGCTGGCTGGTGTTTTGTACAACGTGTTGCAGTTCCGTGGTTCCCTCGATCGTGGCACCGACCTGGGTCTCGACAGCGAGCAGGTCACGACCCTGATTCGTGGGGTCGAAGTGGGCAACGAGATCATCGACGCCCCAGCCGAGTCGAGCGAGATCCAGACCGTCCTCGCATTCCTGGGCATGTTGACCGCATTCATCCTGCCCCAGGTCTTCGGCCAGCTGACCATGATGTCGGTCATCGAGGAGAAGGCGAGCCGTGTGGTGGAGGTGCTTCTTTCGCACATCAGTGCGCGGACCCTGCTGTCCGGCAAGATCGCCGGCGTGGTGATGCTGGCCATCGCCCAGCTGTGTGTGGTCATCGGGGGCCTGACCGCTGCGCTTCTGTTCACCGATCTCGTCGACATCCCACCGGCGGCATGGCGTTTCCTGCCCACCCTGGGAATCTGGACGCTCGCCGCGCTGGTCGTCTATTCGGCCATGTTTGCCCTGCTCGGGTCCTTGATCTCGCGGCAGGAGGATGCCTCCCAGGTCATGATGCCTGTGATGATCCCCCTCGTCGGCGGCTACATGGTGGCTCAAACGGCGGTCTTCGGGAACGCCGAATCGCTCCTTGTGCGGATCCTCAGCTTCATTCCCCTCACCGCCCCCATGCTCGTTCCCGTCAGGGTTGCCCGGGACGCGATCAGCCCCCTCGAGATCGTCGGTGCGAGCCTTGCGATGTTCGCCGGAATAACGCTGCTGCTCGTGATGGCGGCCAGGGTGTACGAGACGACCATCCTGCACTCGGGCACACGCGTCGGGTGGAAGGCCGTGTGGCGGATCGTGCGTGGACGACCTCGCTTGTCATCCTGACCCAGGACAACTACGGCGCTTTGACCCTGGTTCGGGGGCCGTCGGTGGGCGATCATGGGGTGATGGAACCTTCCGAACCGATCGCGCATTCATCCGTTGCCAGCCGCGTTCTGGCGCTCATCGACCACACGAGCCTTGGCGACGACGACACACCCGAAGTGATCACCACATTGTGTGGTGCAGCGTCGAACGAGTACGGCCACGTCGCCTCGATCTGCACCTGGCCCCGCTTCATCGCTCTGGCGCATGAGTTGCTGGGCGGCGGCGAGGTAGGCATCGCCGCGGTCGTCAATTTCCCGACGGGTTTGGCCAGCCCGGCGGACACTGCCGCCGAGGCGGCTGGCGCGGTGGGCGATGGAGCGACGGAAATCGATCTGGTCGTGCCATGGGAGGCCCACCGCGACGGCAACTCGACAGTGGTGGCCGAGATGGTAGCGACGGTAAGGGGCGCAATCCCCGACCACGTCGTGCTGAAAACCATCCTCGAGACCGGAGAGCTAGGCGAGGCCGACCTGATTCGAAGCATCGCCAGCCAGGCCGCAGGCGCCGGCGCCGATTTCTTGAAGACCTCGACCGGCAAGACTGCCCATGGGGCAACACCCGAAGCCGTTGCCATCCTGCTCGATGTTGCTTCGGAGTTTCGATCGGAGGGTCACACCGTCGGGGTGAAGGTGTCGGGCGGGGTGCGAGATGTCGCCGGAGCGTCCGAGTACCTGGCGATGGTCGACGAGAAGATGGGCCCGACGTGGGCCACATCGTTCACCTTCCGTTTCGGCGCCAGCTCGCTGCTACCGGACGTCGTTCGCGTTCTGAGTGGCTCGTCCGGCAGTGACCTCCCCGGCGCGACAACCGACTACTGACCCGATCGTTGGTTTCAGGGGTCGAAATTCCGGGCGGCGTTCGACTCATTTCCGCTACCTTCGCTCGCCATGAATGCAGTGGAAATGAAGGCCGGACACGACGCCATCGTGCGTTCGTGGGCGAGCCTTCTCGAGGAACAGACCATCGAGCAGGCCAAGCGCACCGCCCGCTGCGGCGCCGTGAGCGGTCCGGTCGCTCTCATGGCCGACGCTCACCTCGGACTCGGGGCAACCGTCGGCTCTGTGATACCGACGAGGTCGGCCATCATTCCGGCCGCTGTCGGGGTCGACATCGGTTGCGGCATGATCGCTTCGGAGCTCACGTTGTCGGCCGCTGATCTGCCCGACAACCTCGAGCCGATCCTGGGGGAGTGGGCTCTCAACATCCCCGCGGGCATCGGGAAGCGGGCCACCCGGGGTGGACGCAGGAGCGGCGAATGGATGCGGGCCAACCCGCTTCCCGACGCTGGTCGTGTGTCGAAGCCGGGCAAGGCAGCCGACCAGCTCGGAACGTTGGGTGGAGGCAATCACTTTGCCGAGATGTGCCTGGACGAGAACGAGCGTGTCTGGGTCGTTGTGCACTCTGGTTCGCGTGGTGTTGGCAACGAACTGGCCCGCGGACATATCGCGTCGGCACGCAAGCTGCATTTCGAGGAAGCCCTCGAGGACTCCAGCCTTGCGTACTTCGTTCAGGGGACTGCAGAGTTCGACGCGTACGTCGCCGACATGTTGTGGGCCCAGGACTATGCGCTGTTCAACCGCGAGCTCATGATGGACCAGGCGATCCGCGCTGTCGCGCGCGCAACGATTGGCCTCGGAGCGTTGCCCGAGGGGGCCTCGCTGCCCATCGAGCTGAGGCGTATCCAGTGCCATCACAACTACGCAGCCCTCGAGGTGCACAGCGGTGAGGAGCTCTGGGTCACCCGCAAGGGAGCGATCAGGGCGGGTATCGGCGACCTCGGCATCATCCCGGGTTCGATGGGGCAACGCTCCTACATCGTCAGCGGCCTGGGATCGACCGCGTCCTATTGCTCTGCCTCTCACGGGGCCGGCAGGCTGATGAGCCGCAAGAAGGCCCGGCGCGAGCTGGGCGGATCGGCATCCACGTGGCACAAGATGGACGGTGTGACATGGCAGGACTCTGATGCCGACCGTCTGGTCGACGAGGCCCCGGCGGCCTACAAGCCGATCGACCAGGTCATGAACGACCAGAGGGACCTCGTACGCATCGAACACGAGCTGAAGGCGGTTCTCAACTACAAGGGTGTTACCTGATGCACATCGCCCGTGTGGCCGATCTGCCCGGGGTCGCGGCGTCGGAGCTGGCGGCGTTGGCCGAGCGTTGCCAGCTTCAAGCGTCCCAACACATCGGGTACGTATCGGCTGTCGCCCCAGACATCGAAGCCGAGGTGCTCCAGGTCGACGACTGGATCGACTGGACCTTCGTGGCGCACGACGACCGCGGGGTTTCAGGATGGCTCCTCGCAGAACTCGACCCCGAGATGGGTCGGGTCTGGTGGTGGGGTCCCTTTGCCGCTCCCGGCCGCTGGGACGACGTCGCCGATCGCCTGCTGGAAGTTGGCCGCGGGGTGCTCGCATCCGACATAGACGAGGAAGAGTTGTGCGGCGATTCCGCGCATGTCGAGCTGGCTCACCTCGCTGCAACGTGGGGGTTCGAGAAGGCGGTTCCCTCGACCGCCCTGACGGCCAGCCTGTCCGAAGTTCCCGATGTCGGGACGGCACGGGCCGCACACGTGGACGATGCAGGCTCGTTGGCGGCCCTTCACGGCGCCCTGTTCGCAGGCAGCCACATGACGCCCGAGACGGCGGCAGCGGTCGGCAGCGACGACCGGATTCGCACAGTAGCCGAGGCCGATGCCCGGGTGGTGGCCTATGCGATAGCAGAGGTCCAGGCCGACGGAACCGGCTACATAGATTTCCTGGGCACCGACCCCGGTGAGCAGCGCAAGGGACACGGTAGGGCTGCGATCTCCGCTGCATGCTCGATGCTCGTCGAGCGTGGCTGCGAAGAGGCACATCTCACGGTGCGAGAGACCAACATGGGCTCCCGAACGCTGTATGCGGCGCTCGGCTTTCGCGAGGAACGAAACCTGATGCCGTATCGAAAGGGTTTCTCACTCGCCTGACATCGGGCCCGGGGTTAGAGGCAGAACAGGGTTCCACCATCGACGCCACGTCCACACAGTACCGTCGACTCAGCCGACTTCAGCGCCCAGGCCTCTCCGCTTTCGTGGGGTTGGGCGAATATGTGCAGGCGCTCTCCGACCTGGGCGTCGTCGCCCAGCCCGATGATGTCGATGGTGATCTCGCCCAAGTCGCCCAGGGTCGGCGCCACCACGACCACCACCCTCGACGGCGGCTCCTCGGAAACCACCGTGGATGCGACGAGATCGGCCAGCTCGAGCAGTGTTTCTGCCACGGGTGTCTCCCCATGGGCGGCGACGATTCTGGCCGTGCTGTCGCCGACGACACCCAGGTACGCCACGTATCGGGCGTTGACCCATCCATCGGTGCCCGACGGCGTTGTGACGCCATACCAGAAGGCGTTCGGGATCTGCCATGTCTCACCGGCAGCGACGACGTTGTCGGCGAGCGGGGCCAGGGTGTCGACGATGGTGTGCGACGGGCCCGGGAGAGCCCTCACGTTGAGCACGTCGTCGTGGGCCACACCAACGACGCCGAGGACGTCACCCTCGTTTGGGCCGAAGTCGATGGGTTCACCTTCCACCGTAGTTGTGGTGAGCGCCTCTGTCGTGGTGGTGGTAGTAGGCGGTTCGGTCGTTGTCGGCGGTTCGGTCGTTGTCGCCGTGGTCGCTGGTTCGGCCGTCGTCGCGACCGTGGTGGCGGGGGCCGCCGTGGCCGTCGAGGCCTCGGTCGATTCTGTCGTTGCCGCAGGATCTGACGTCTGGGAGCTATCGACCTCGTCGCTGTCGGCGCACGAAACCAGCAACGCCGCGAAGAGGCAACAGAACAGGACAGACCGGAAGGAGGCGCGCGTCTTCATCTGTCGAGTGTGCATGGAGTCTGGGCGAATGGCCAGGGGCCAACGCCACCTCTGTCGATCAGGGCGAGCTGGGCAGATCGGTGTTGAACCTCGGCGTCCGCTTGTCGCGAAAGGCGCTGACGCCTTCTCTCGCGTCGGGCAGATGGTCGGTGACCGCAGTGCGCGACGCGATGTCTTCGAGACCGTGAGCCCAGGTCTGCTCTGCGGCAAGGTAGATCGAGCGCTTGAGCATTCGCATCGCCATCTGCGGGCCGTTCGCCAACTCGACTGCCAATTCATGGGCTTCGGCCAGCAGGGCGTCGGGTTCGACGACGCTGTGCAGCAATCCCAGGTCGAGTGCCCGGTCGGCATCGACGATTCGCTGGCGCATCAGGAAGTCCATCGCCCCGGCTACGCCGAGGTGTTGCACCAGGAGGAACTGTCCTCCCTCGTCGGGCAGAAGCCCGAAGCGCAGGGTTGCGCTGCCCATCTTCGATCCTCGTGCCGCAATGCGGAAATCGCACGCCAACGCCAGTGAGAAGCCCGTCTGTATCGCATACCCGTTGATAGCGGCGATCGTCAGCTTGTCGAGGTTGCGAACAGCCGTGTTGACGGTCTGAGAAAGGACCCTCAGTCCGTTGTAGGTGCCCATGGGGGAGTGGTGGCCTGCGAAGATCGGTGGTACCGCGGCATTGGAGCGATCGATGTCGCCGCCGGACAGATCGTCTCCTGCCCAGAAGGCGTCGCCCTTGCCGGTGAAGATGACCACCCTGGCCGCATCGTCCATCTGGATCTGGGCCAACACCTCGAGGAGATCGCGCTTCATCGCACCGGTGGACGCGTTCAGACGCTCGGGGTTGTTGAATGCAATCGTGACGATCCCCGGATCGGCGAGGGTCGTGTCGAATCCGGTGTACGCAGCAGGCTCCATCGTCCCTGTCTAGGACGGCGTGGAGCTGCGACCCAAATCCCGTGTCGGGCTGGGTTCAGAAGGGTGGATCGGGGTCTGTGGGCGGGTCGGGGTCTGTGGGTGGTTGTCCGAATACTGGGGGTGAGGGTCTTTGGTGGATTGGGGTGTGGTTTTGGGCGAGTCGTTGTTGGCGGGCTGTTTCGTTTCGCTGTTGGCGTTGTTCTCGTCGTTTGGCGTTGTCGTTGATGGTTTTGCGGGTGTGTGTTGTGCGACAGCGCGCAACGGCGTTGGTGAGGTCTGTGTCGCCGAGGTCTTCCCACGCGATGTGGTGATCGGCGTCGACATGTCGGGCGAGTAGCCCACAGCCGCATTCGCAGAACCGGTCGCGATAGGCGAGTGCTTCTTTCTGGGCTCTGGTGAACCAGCGTCTGGTCTTGCCGAAATGCAGGATCTCGCCATCGCCGCCCTGGACAACGGTGCGGATCTTCGCGTCGATCAGATACTTGACCAATTGGCTGTGGGTGAGTTGGGTACCGTCGTCGAACTCACACTCAAAATCGTCGACCGCAACCGCGTCGGTGTCGATACCGGCCGCTTTGGCCAGGGCGGCGGCGAGGGTGCGGTCGGTCGTTCGGATGTAGAGCAACGGTGATGCCATCGTCGCGTCAGCGTCGGCACCGTTTGAACGCTCTGCGATGATGACCAGAGCGTCGTGGCGGCGTTGTTGTGGGGTGCGGGCGAGATCGCTGTTGGTGATGTCGTCGCGGCCGAGACGTTTCGTGGCTTCAGCACGGTCGTGTTTCAACAACATGAGCGCGATGCGGTCGAGTTCACCACCAACGATCTGACGTGCCTCGGGGGTGAGGGTCCCGTCCAGATCGCCGCGGTCTTTCCAACCACGGGCAAGTCTCACAGACCTGGCCTGACGGTCTTTGTGATCCTTGAGGTCTGGTTCGGATTCATCGGCAGCCGTGCGCCATGCTTCTATGGCCTTGTAGAAATCGTCCCAACCCATCGAACAAGCCCAACCGACCAGGATCGCTTCGGCATCGACGAAGCTGGCGAAGAACCGCGGTTGGGTCAACTCGCCAAGCAGACGCACATGATCAATAGTGACCAACCCGGCCCGAAACGCCTCGTTGACCAAAGGCATCGACTGCAGCTTGCCAGCACGCGTGGTACGCCCAGCCAGCGCACCCTTATGGCCGTTGCAGGTCCGATACAGCAGGGCACGCAACGACGCCGAACCACCCTCGGGACCGGTCGCGTACACCTCGGGATCATCAGCAGCCCAAAGAGTCGCCGCGTCCAAGGCCTCAACACGATTCCTCAAACCCGTCAACAGACCCACACACTCACGACGAACATCAGCCCCAAGCACCCCCACATCGGCTGCGAGAGCCTTCTCAACAGCGGCGACAGCCTCAACAAACTCAACCGGCACACCAGCCAGCCCGTCTGTCCCGTCTAGCCCGTCCGGCCCCAGAGATGCCCTCTGACATGACCCCTCACCCATCAACATGCACCAATAATACAGAACACACGTTCGAATCACAACACTGTAACAAACAATATCCGCTACACGAAGGCGAGCAGTTCGGCGAGAGCCTGCCGGACTCGTCGTGGCGCCAGGCAAACCTGGTTCAGACGTCAAGGACTTGAGTGAGCGTCCGGAGGGGCCAGTGCGGATCCCTCGGGGCCGGGACTTGTGAACGTTTGGCGGGTCAGACGGGGAAGTTGATGAATCGCCCGGTGTTGGTCAACAGCCAGTATCCGCCGGCGTCGAGCAAGCCGATATCGACGACTGCTTCGTCTGGGGCCAGAGTTCCGGCGGCTGAGCCGAAGAAGTCTGCGTCGCCGAATGAGAACACCCCGCCGTCGCCTGCTGCCAGCCAGTAGCCGTTGCCGCTGGGCGTCGAGTGGCCGGCGACGATGGGCGAGACAAGTCGGATGGCACCGGTCGATCCATGGAACTCGGCGTTTCCGAAACTGAAGACGCCACCGTCGGAGGCAATCAGCCAGTACCCACCCAGGTCGGGCGTGGCCATCGCCGTGACGATCGGCTGGTTCAGAGCGATGTGGCTGGCCGATCCGTAGAACTTGTTCGGGGATTCGGTGAAGACGCCGCCATCGGCGGTGACCCTCCAGCTGCGACCTTGTTCGAGGTCGCCGATGAGAGCGACGTAGGGTTGCCCACCTGAGCCCGACGGGCTTCTGACGCGCCATTCGTCGGTGCCGGCCAGGAGGTCTATGCCCCCATCGGGTGCCTGCCAGGAAGCTGACCCCACCGGCAGTCCGTTCAGGTACCCGAAGACCCTTCCGGAGGAACACATCAGTAGCCAGTCGTCGCCATGTCGATGGCCCGCGGCTACGTCGCATTCTTGCGCGTACCGCTCGACGAAGAGCGACTGGTCGAAGGAGAACCGGTCGAAGGGTGCATCGTCGGTACCCCACAGGACCACTCGCCCGAAGTCGGCGATCTCGAGCCCCCAAGCCGGTCGATTTGGGTCTTGGGAAACGGTCGCAATCGTGTGCTGGTCGCCGGTCCCCAGATCGATCATCCGAATCTGATCGACGGCGATGCCGACGCCACCGCCGATGTGTATCAGAGCGAACTGCCCATCGGCGCTCACGTCGACTACCTCGACCGGGCCGTCGACTGGTCCGATCGGAACCGACAGGGATACGCCTGTGGCGCGGTCGTAGACAGCGAGTTCCCCGGAGCCGGCATGGGGAGCCCAGACCGAGACAGATGCGTCCCAATTCGATCGAACGACGCTGAAATCGATCAGCTCGGCTTGGACGGTTCCGCTCTCGCCCAAGCGCGGAAGTCGAGCAACCCAAGTGGCGTGCCGCGCTCCGGTCGTGCCGGGCGCAGCACCGCACTCGGGCAAGTCGACCACCACGAACAAGCTACGGCCGTCTGGGGAAAGGGTGAGCTCCTGGGAGGTGTCCTCGTCGCCACAGCTCGCATCGAAACCTCCCTCGACGGTGACGATCCCATCGCCGTTGAGCACTGTCGGAACCCCGTCGGCCCAGGCTGCAACGACGCTGCCATCGGCCGACGCATCCAGTCCGTCTCCCCAACCGCCAGGCGTTCCGACATCGAGGGAGGTGAGCCGCTCTGGGCCGGAGGCGGCGTAGGTCCACCAGCCCGGAGTGTCTTCGAGGTCGGGCAGAGGCAGGTTCGACGTCAGAATCACCATTCCATCGTTCGTGACCCCACCACTCGTGACCTCCGTGTAGTGCGGGCCAGGGAATGTGATGTCCTTGCCGACCGGCCACAGCGATCCCGATTCGAGATCCTTGACCGCCAAAGCGCCCCACCAGGTCGTGTTGTTCACCGAGCGATAGACCAGCCTGCCGATTGCCACCGTCTTGCCGTCCGGGCTGATGGAGCTGACGTCGACGATGCCAACAAAGGGATTGCCCTCTTCGTCGACCGAGACGAGGTCCGATGCGATCCGATGAAAGCTCGGATCTGCAGCCTGGGAGCTCGACGGCGTCTGGCCGATCAGGACCGCCGTCACTGCCAAAACCAGAGCCACCACGCGAACATGCCACCTTTTCACCATGGCGCGAGGCTAGCCCGAGGAGACGTGCGAGATCGTTCAGTACACGAAGGCGAGCAGGTCGGCGAATACCTCGTCGGGGTCGGAGTCGTGGCCGCGCCTGGCGAACCAGGTGCAGACGTTCACCACGTCGCGATGCAAGAAATTGAGCCCCTGCGGATTCGCTGCAATATCGAGCGCTTGCGGGAAGTCGATGAATACCAGACGTCCTTTCCACCACAAGATGTTGTACGCGGAGAGATCGCCGTGGGCGAATCCGGCCGCCGTGATGGTTCGTAGGCCCTCGATGAGCTGGGTGAAGGCGCTCGTCAGTTCAGGACCGTCGAGCCTGGCACTGTTCAACTGGGGTGCGGCGCTGTCCTCGTCGCCGATGTACTCGAGATCGAACATGTCCTCGCCGAAGTCGATGGGGAACGGAACCGGGGCACCTGCGTGCCACAGCTTGGTCATGGTGTCGTGTTCTACGCCTGTCCAGCGATCCTGCAAGAGGTGTTTGCCGTGGGTGGTCATCTTCTCGACGGCCCGCCGGTCGCGGCTCTTGCGGAACTGGCGGCCTTCGCGATACTGCACGTCGTGTCGAAATGCCGACGCACGCTGGACCCCCAACGCTTCGAGGGTTCCCTTCTCCTTGACTTGACGGGGTAGGTAGCGCTTCCTGGCGACCAGGCATGTTCGGCCGTCGTCGCCTGTGCGCTCTATGACACTGATCTGGGCTTCTTTGCCGCTCTTGAGAACACCGAGATCGGCTTCGGTGTAGGGCTCTGTGACGAGCCAGTCCGGAATCGGACGCATTGTGTTGATACCTCTGGTGGTGTGGCTACGGGATCGTTGAGATCAACCGGCCGCCATACACACGTGGTGTGGAACCTCTGAGAGTCGAGAGACTTCAGATCAGAGCGTTCGGGCGCGACCGGGGGATGGAAGCACGGTTTCAACAGTCATGTGTTCCTCCTCCGTCATTGGTTCGCTCATCAACACCGTAGCGCAACGAGCGAACCCAAGTTGGGTCAATTCCGCTGCCAGAGGGCCGGCGGTTATCCACTCGTCCAGAGCGTCAGCGAGCGCACCAATAGATGGTGATGACCGAGAGCGAGAGCGCCCGACACCACGATACCGAGAGCCCCGGCAGAGGAACCGATCCAAAGCCGCTGCCGTGCGGAGGGAGCCACGACCTCGACCACCAAGGCCGTGGCCACCACGGGCACCATGGTCCCGAACATGTACGCAGTCATGCCTGGCAGCTGGTGCGCAAGGCCGGATTGGCTGTTGGTGAGGATGGCTCCCAGCTCGTGGCCGACGCATGGACGCCACCACATCGTCGAGATCACCGCGAGCGCCGCGACGGCCCACGCGAAGATGGGCCCGTCGGCGGCGCCCTCCGAGAATCGCTCATGTGATGCCCATGTGATGGTGGCCAGTGCCCCCATCGCGCACACCGCAGACAGGCGAAGCCAGACCCCGTCGAGCACAAACCAGTTTGCAGTTAGGAGCCACCCACCGGCAACCGCGCCAACGACTGCGGCAGCAGTTACGCATCGTCGAGCTCCAGTGGTCAGCACGATCAGGGTGATCGGCACCACGAGCAGGAAGCTGCACGGCTGGGCCGTCGCGCGGACGGCTTCGGCGAACGCGCCGAACACCCGAGCTCAGGCCGGTTCGGCTAACAGGGCCTGCACGGCGGCGTCGATTTCATCGTAGCGCCCTTCGCCGATGTGGTCGTAGCGGATGTGGCCATCGCGGTCGAGCAGGTAGATCCGTGGCCAGAATGCACGGGACCCCTCTTGCCAGTGATGGAACGTTCGCTTGCCGGGGTCGAGAGCGATTGGCCAAGTCACACCGAGGTCTTGCGCCGCGTCGACGATGTTGTCCACTTCGGCCTCGTAGGAGAACTCGGGTGCGTGTACGCCGACGATCTCGAGACCCTGATCGTTGTAGTCGGCGTAGAGCTGTCGCATGTGGGGCAGGGTGTTCTTGCAGTTCCGGCACCCGAACGTCCAGAACTGGACGGCAACGACTCGCCCGCGCAATTCCTCCAGCGAGGTCACATCACTGTGCAACCAGCCACTGATCTCTCGCAGCTCGGGGTGGACCCCAAGGTCGGGAAGATCTGGGGAGGTGATAGGAGCCTGTGGCTCTGTCGATGCTGGGGACTCGTCTGGTTCGACCCGGTCGGTAGGGCCCGACAGGCTGACCGAGGTTTGGGCCGCACCAGCAACTGCATCCGGATCGGCTGTGTCACCTCCGGTGGCAGCGACAACAACGACCACCGCTGCCAGAGCCACCAGGGCGACGAGCGCGGCGTAGCGCGGGTTCATAGGCCCGCGTGCCAGTCATAGCCGCGCTCGGCCCAGAAGTCGGCGGGACGTTCGTGGCTATATCGGATCACACCGATCCGT
>JAAETH010000099.1 GCA_024228575.1 Actinomycetes bacterium | reverse complement strand
GGTGCTGGCAAACGGTCTCGACCTGTTCATCTCGAACGACAACCTGCGCAAGGGTGCGGCACTGAACACCGTGCAGATCGCCGAAGAACTCGCCTCGCGGCTCGGCTGAGGGGTCTCTCGGACCACGGGCCGGCTCGTCGGCTTCGTCTAGCCGCTAGCCCTCTGACCACAAGCGCAAGGGCGCCGTGCGCACTTGGGGCAGCCGTCGGCGTAGCGATGCACAGCCTCGTCCATCGATAGGTCCAGCTGGGCAGCCAAGGAGGCAACCCACGCCAGCACGTCGCCGAGTTCGTGGAGTTGTTGTTCGCGAGTTCCCTTGCGCACAGCCTGAGCCAGCTCGCCCAGTTCCTCGGTCAGCCACGCGATGGTGGCCGGAATGCCTCGCTCGGTGTCTTGAAGGCCGTAGGTGGCCTCCATCAGGTCTCTGAGTTCGTCGAGATGCACGTCGTCGAACGCTACCGGACCATGTTGTTCACGAAGTGCTGCCCAAGTCCTGGAGGCTCTGGTTGAATCGTTGGCGCAGCTCGGGCCCGAGCGTCGGCGGGAACCGTTCGGCTGCCCGAGGTGTTTCCTCGTTCTCGTCGCTGGCCGCGGCCTCGATGTCGACCACGTGGGCCCAGTTGAACAACAGCTGAATCGAACGCCACCGCGCCAGTCGGGTGGCGTCGATGATGTTGTCCTCGTCGTAGGCAGTGAAGTACCAACGGCCGAAGATGGGTCCAAGGGTGTTCAACAGCGAACGTTCGAGGCGGCTCTCGGCCGCGATGGCAGCTATCTCGAACAGGGTCATCGTTCTGGCGACGTCGGCGTGACGATCACCTGGCACCGCATCGGTCCAGTCGATGACGGCCATCTTCGATTCACCGTCTCGCCCCGGTGGCAAGACGATGTTCAGCGGGTGGAAGTCGCCGTGGCAAACGACTGGTTCGTGGGACCGAAGTTCGTCCGCCCAGCGTTCGACCTCCGCTAGTGCTTCCCCAAGGGCTGTGTTGCCAGTTTTGGCGACGGTTTCAGACATCATGGTCAGGCGTGTCTGGAGGAGATCTCGTTGGTCCGGGAACCCCGAGGGGTCGAGATCGTGAAGTTGACGATGGAGTTTGCCGAGTTTCCCGAGCAGCCGACGCGCCCTCCACGGCGCTCGCCTGAACGTCTCGAGCATGTTGTTGCCTGGCACCCGCTCCATGATCTGCGCCGGGAGGTCGAGCAGTTCGCCCGGTGCAAACACTCTCAGGACGCGCGGGGTTCGGTAGCCGCGATCGGCAACCCAGTCCTGGACGGCAGCTTCTCGTTCGGCATCGCCGAGGAGGTCGGCGCTCGACTTGATGCGCATTATCAAGGGCTGTTGCCACCTGGGGTCGAGGGCCTCGCCGGTGAGTTGCACGACAATAATCTCGGCGTCGAACCCAGCGCCGATTGATTCGACAGGCCCAGCGAGCGCGACCTCTGCGCCGCTCTCTGCGGTCAAGAGGTCGACGAGTTGTTGTGCCGCGTCCATGCCCAGCAGTATCTCG
>JAAETH010000098.1 GCA_024228575.1 Actinomycetes bacterium | reverse complement strand
TGATGGACCACATAGGTGCCGACAGGTTCATCGTCATGGGCATGTGTATCGGTGGCCCCTATGCGGCCGGCCTCATCGAGGCAGCCCCAGACCGTGTCGCAGCGGCCGTCATGTTCCAGACGATCGGCTACGACAACAACAGGGACGCCTTCTACGAGATGTTCGACAGCTGGGCCGACGAGCTGAAACCCAAGCACCGCGAGGCCGGCGAGGACGACTGGACCCGCTTCCGCTCCAACATGTACGACGGCGATTTCTTGTTCAATCCAGCAACACCGCGCGAGTTTGTGGCGTCGATCGAAACCCCTCTTCTCGTGCTCGAGGGCAACGACCTCTATCACCCCTCGGTGGCTTCGAGAGAGGTTGCACAGTTGGCGCCAGAGGCCACCCTCATCAAGAACTGGAAGGATCCGGCAGATCAGCCGGCAGCCAGAGAAGCGGTCCGGGTCTTCGTCGAGGAGAACGCCAGGTAGCGGATCTGATCGGGGTTCAACCCAGGGTGCGGGCTTCTGCGACAGCCGCAGCGCTGAGCTCTGCGAACTCGGCCGCAACGCCTGTTTCGTAGTCGGTGAACGCGATGGTCAAGACCACGTGGCTGCCGACCGTGGATATGGCGACGTCGGCGGTGCGGCTATCGGGTGCCGGGCAGTCAGCGCCTGCGGCGCACTCGCGTTCGAATCGTTCTATCAAGCGGAACGAGGCAACCGAATCGCCCCCGGTCTCGATAACGAGTGGCACGAACTCGAGTCCGGGCCGGGGTTCGGTTCCTGTCGGGGCCGAGTCGCACCAGTCGGTGAGGGCGTAGCCGCGATCCAGAGCCTCGAGGGCGAGTTCGGGGGAGTCGACCGCTGTGATGCGTTCGAAGAACACCGTTGGTGCCGAGGGCCCCTCGACCGCGGCGAGAAGATCTGCGCTGGGTCCTCCCGGATGGGGCCAGCGCAGCGCCCAGAGTGCAGGGCACACAGCTCCGACCCTGTTCAGCAGAGGGGTGGCGTCGGTGCCAGAGATCGGGTTGGGAATCAGCGGGTGATCGAGCAACAGGGCGGAACCGAGAGCGGGATCGGCGGTTTCGGCGTCGCTGGGGGCGAGTCGAATGGACTCGGATCCCGCCCTCAACACGACCTCGTCGTCGAGCACCAGGTAGGACGTCGGGTTCCGGAGCACGGTCAACATGGTCGTGTCCTCGGCAGCGACACAGCCGAGGGGGAAGTGCCCGAACCAGGTCGGCTCGTCGTACAAGTCCTCGTGCAATGTGCGGTGAAACGTGGTGAACATCGAGCAGGTGGTGTCTGCATAGAGACCCTGTCCATCGGTGAACACGACACGACCACCGCCCCCAGCATCGGGTGTCGCAGTGTCGTTGACAGCGATCACATCCCACACGCCCACCAGCTCGGGTGGAGGTTCGATCGCGACCTTCTTGTCCACGAGTATGCGTCCATCGCAGAAGCGGAACTCGGCCACCTGTGCCTCGTCATTCCAGGCGACGCACATCCCATCGGGGGAGAACGATCCGGGAAGTGTTGCAGGTCCAGCGGTTAGGTCGAGCTCGACCAGATCGGGTTCGACCCAGCCCTCGCTGCCCAAGGCGAGCTGGATCATGTAGGCATTGCAGCCATCGCAGGGAAACAGGACGTCGTCGACCGTGATGACCCACATGCCATGAGCGACGGCCTGGACCGTCTCGCCCACAGCGATGTCCAGCACTTCGCCGGAATGACGTGGTCTGTCCGAGTCGACCTCCACCCAGAACGGCAGCGCCAACGTGGGGTCTGTGTAGATCCCGGCGACAACGGTGTCATCCCATCGAGCGATTGTGACCGTGCCCTCGAGGGCCACTACTGGGAAATCGGATCCAACGTCGTTGAAGCGCTGGATGGTTGATGACACCAACTCCGAGCCATCGTGGCTGAACACGAGATCGAGGACGTGGCCACCCTCGTAGCCGACACTCATCGAGGCGGTGACGGTGACGGCCGTTTCGGTCTTCCTCGCCGACCAGAACCGTTGATACCCGCTGACCACACGGTCGTGGGGTGACACGTCGGCGTTCGGGTCGAACGTGACTCGTTCACCGGCGTCGATCTCGGGCGGTCGCTCCGAAGTGGGAGAAGGAGCTTCGTCTGACGAGGTGCAACCCACGATCACCGAGGCGGTGAGGATCAGCAGGGGCCACCGGAACACACGACGATCCTTGCACACACCCGAGATCAGGAGATGTCGGGCTGCATGTTCAGCCGCCGATGGGCCGTGGACGTGCGGCCACTGCCGACATGACCGTCAGGCCACCCGGCCCGCCATCGACCAGCATCTGGTTCGCTGAAATGGGCCAATGGAACGATGACAAGGCTTCGAGACTGGTCGCCGGGATCAATTCGAGCCCCTCGTCTGTGACCTCGCTGGTGACATCCTGGAACCCGACCCATGCCTCGGTCACCTGATGTTGGGCCTTGTAGAAGGCCTCCTTGGCGCTGAATACCGACATGGTGGCGAGGCCAGGGTTGCCGGCGCGCTCGGCGCGTTCGGACTCGGCCCGGGTGAGGATCCTGCTGCGCACGTCGCGACCGGTTCGTTCGACCCTTTCTGCGTCGATGCCGGCCACCACACGGTCGGTTCGGGCCGCGACCGCTGCCACAAAACCCTCGGTGTGGGTGATCGAGCCGGTGACACCGTCGGGCCAGACCGGCGATCGGTCGGCCGCTCTGGGAATGGGACGATTGTCCAGTCCCAGTGCCACCAGACACGCTCGGGCGCAGGCGCGGCCTGCGAGGAAGGCGGCACGCCTCCCGGGCGCAGATTGTGCAATCTCGCCGACTTCGGAGTCGAGTGAAATCCCCTCTGCGAGCGGACCCGAGCTGTCGACGACGAACACGACGAACTCGACCTCGCCGCCAGGGCCACCGCCAGCAGCGTCGGCACGCGCAGCGCTGGCCGAGAACAGATACTCGAGCTCTGGCCTGCGCTGGGGGTGTTCGGCTGCCGAAACGTCG
>JAAETH010000097.1 GCA_024228575.1 Actinomycetes bacterium | reverse complement strand
GTAGGCACAGACCTGGTGCATCTGGGTCAGGTGGCGACCGAACACGACGTCTCGGTCCGGGACTGGACCGGTTTCCGGGTCGCGGCCCACTCGGGTGCCGTTGGGTTCGTTCTGATGGCGTTCTGGGACGATGCTGTTCTCGACGAGTACCTGGCCGGTGAGCTCGAGGTGTTCTCGCCCGCCACCATGACCGACCCCGAGCAAATCCGCGCTCGGCTCGAGGTCGTGCGTTCACGGGGGTGGTTGTGGTCGACCGACGAGTACGCCTTGGGGGTCACGACGGTGGCTGCTGCGGTCCTTGATCGCGAGGGGCACGCCGTGGGAAATCTGCACGTCCACGGGCCGTCGTACCGATTCCCCGGAACTACCGAACCAGATGTGCTGGGTCGCATCGTTCATGAGCGGGCACTGGCAATCAGCACCGTCCTTGGATTCCGGCCACAGCAAGGGAACGGGGACTGACATGAGCGAGCCGGGGCGTGATCCTGCCGACACGACACCGCGGCGGCGTCGACGTCGCGCTCGCTCCGGGGGCATGGAAGCGCGGCCGGCCGTGGCCCAGCCGCCTTACCGCCATCTCCGACGCTGGTTCGAGCCAACCAGAGCGGTTTCGGACGACGAGTTGGAGGCGGTCCATGACGCATCGCTCCAGGTGCTACGCGACACCGGCATCGATGTCCTGCACAGCGACGCTCGCCAGCGCCTCGCCAATGCCGGCGCCGATGTCCAGGGCGAGCGCGTACGGTTCGATCCCGACATGGTGACCGAGCTGATCGCAACCGCGCCATCCGAAGTCACGCTCCATGCCCGCAACCCCGCCCACACCGTCACCATCGGTGGCAACAGTGTTGTTTTCACCTCAGCTGCCAGCGCCCCGAACGTATCCGATACCGCAGGTGGTCGCCGCACCGGTAATCGCTACGACTTCCAGAACCTGCTCCGGCTGTCCCAGCAGCTGAACGCAGTGCACTTGAACGGTGGATACCCGGTGGAACCGGCCGATCTCCACCCGTCGGTCCGGCACCTGTACGCCACCTATGACCTGCTGACCCTCACCGACAAACCGATCCATGCCTACAGCCTTGGGGCCGACCGCAACCGGGACTGCCTCGAGATGGTCCGAATTGCCCGGGGGATCCCCGATTCGACCGTCGACGAGGAGCCCTCGGTCTTCTCCGTGATCAATGCATCGTCGCCCTTGCGACTCGACGACCCTATGTGCACCGGCATCATCGAGTACTCGTCTCGCAACCAGCTGATTGTGATGACCCCGTTCACGCTGGCGGGAGCGATGGCACCCATAACCATTGCCGGGGCGGTCACCCAGCAGAATGCTGAGGCCCTTGCTGGCATCGTGCTCACCCAGGTGGTCCGCCCTGGTGCTCCGGTGGCCTACGGGGGTTTCACCTCGAACGTCGACATGCGATCCGGGTCACCAGCATTCGGGACCCCCGAGTACATGCAATCCGCCCTACTCGGGGGCCAGCTGGCTCGCCGCTACGGTCTGCCGTACCGGTCCTCGAACGTCAACGCCGCCAACGCC
>JAAETH010000096.1 GCA_024228575.1 Actinomycetes bacterium | reverse complement strand
CAATAACGGGAGTCACCCCAGGGCCCTGAGCCTGGCCGTAATAGGAACTGACCTCAGCCGTAGTCCAGATACTCCAACTACAGTCGAACACCCAATCCGGCACCGCCGGCGACCGGATCAAATCCCCCAGCGACGACCCCGTCAACTCCACCGTCGCCGACTCACCATCAGTCGAGGTATTGACGTCAAGGTCACCGGGACCGGCTGCTACCTCAGAGGCCGCTAGAGCGACGAGTATCAGAGCGAATCCAAGAATCTTGCCGACTCGTCTCATTGGAAGTCCTCCGGGTCGCAGCGCTCATCGCCCCCCGCATAGATCTCTTCGACCAACCACCTGCCATCGATCAGAACAAGGCTGCTTCGTCGCAGCTTGAAGAAGTCATCGGGAGGGAAGACAAGAGTCCCGTCGGCGTCATAGAGTTCACCGCGATCCTGGGAGCAGTCAACGACAGTCGCACGGTCCCCGAGAAGCTCAACAGACACGATGTTCGAGTCATACCCAGACCCAGCCCTGAACTCGTTGGCTGCTGCTCGAGCGGTGGTGTTCTCTTCGATCCGGCGGAGAAGCGGTCCAGTCGTCAGCACCCGGGCCAGAGCCGGAACGGTCTCGTGGCCTTCGACCCGTTCGTCGATCGCGAACACTTCGGTCATGACCCGGGTATGAACGTCCCGTACTGCGTCCTCAACCGACGTGGTCGTGGTAGTCGCCTCGCTCGTCGTCGTAGGAGCCGAAGTAGTAGACGTCGTCGTGACCTCGGCCGTGGTCGACTGTGCGCTCGTCGTTGTCGAGTCGACGGACTCCTCGCCGTCCCCCGAGCACCCAACCAAGACCACGGCCATTGCCAACAGAACCGCTCGATGTCCGTGCCAGACCAT
>JAAETH010000095.1 GCA_024228575.1 Actinomycetes bacterium | reverse complement strand
TCCCTGAGGATCGACCACGGCGAGCTCGTGGCGGTCGTTGGCCCTTCCGGTTCGGGAAAGTCGACGCTGCTCAACGTCATGGGAACGCTCGACCGCCCCACCCACGGCATCGTCTCCGTCGACGGCATCGACACGGCGGACCGCAGCCACAACCACGCCGCCCGGCTCCGTCCCCGCAAAATCGGCTTCCTGTCCCAACAGTTCTTCTTGCTTCCGGGGATGTCGGCGATCGAGAACGTCGCCAATGGGCTCCTGTATCAAGGCGTCCCACCCCGCGAACGTGCGGCGCGATCAATCGAAGCCTTGGAGCGAGTCGGTCTCGGACATCGACTACAGCACCCGCCGAATCATCTCTCTGGAGGCGAACGGCAGCGTGTCGCAGTCGCCCGGGCACTGGTGCACAGTCCGGCGTTCGTTCTCGCCGATGAACCAACAGGAAACCTGGACTCGAAGTCGACCGGGGCCGTGATGAAACTCATCCACGACCTTCACTCGGAGGGAACGACGATCGTGGTCATCACCCACGACACCGCGATCGCCGACTCTCTCCCACGGCAGGTCTCGGTACATGACGGGGCTCTCGCGTCCGACTCAGCCCGACGAGACCTGGAAGTGGTCGCGACATGACAAGCAGCTCGGAATCAACCGCGAGCAAGCTCCGACCCGGCGACGTCTTCCGGGTTGGGGCGTCGGGCCCCAGAGCTCGCAAGATGCGGACCGCACTCTCGGCACTTGGTGTCTCCATCGGAATCGCAGCGCTCGTCGGGGTTCTCGGCCTGTCCGAATCATCGAAGTCAGCATTGCTCGACGAGATATCGAGTCTCGGCACGAACTTGCTGACGGTCGAGGCCGGAGGAGGATTCGGGGCGGGCGATTCCAAACTTCCCGACACGGCGCTCGCGACGATCGCTCGAATACCGACAGTGACCGATGCCAGCGCCGTTTGGGAAGTCGACGCAGAGGTCTACCGCACCGAGTTCATACCCGAAGGTGAGACGGGAAGCGTCAGAGTCGTCGCCGCTGATGAAGAACTCGTCGAGACACTGAATGGCGAGTTGGCAGTCGGGCAGTTCCTCAACGAATCCACCAGCGCCTACCCGAACGCGGTCGTGGGTTCCATCGCTGCCGAACGGCTTGGGATTCGCAATCTCGACCAACCGACCTACGTCCTCATCGGCGACGACTACGTCGAGGTCATCGGCATTCTCGAAGAGTTCCCGCTCGCCGCGGACCTGGATCGTGCGGTGCTCATCGGCAAGGACGCGGCGATCGACTTCTACGACGCTGGCGAGAATCCGGCGGTCATTTACACCCGGGTCGTCGATGGCGCGATCGATTCGACGCGAGACGTCCTCCCGACAACCGCCGATCCGGAGAACCCCGAGGAGGTCACCGTCAGCCGCCC
>JAAETH010000094.1 GCA_024228575.1 Actinomycetes bacterium | reverse complement strand
GCTCGAAGCTCCTCGATCACGTCAAAACCCAAAGTGCCCTCATCGACAGCAGTGACCATACGGTCCTCCCAGTTGCCAGCTGAGAGTTGGTTCAAGTCGGATCGGGGACAAATTCCCGCGAAAATCACTCCTTGCGTCGACGGAGTGAACGAGACTACGGTGCGTGATCGCCAGAGCTGGGTGGGACCAATCTGGAGGATTTCGCTATGCGGCGATACCTACTGATCGTGGCGGCACTTGCCGTCGCAGTTCCCCTGCTCGTGGTCAACAACAACTCGTGGTCGTCAGCCGACGAGGCCGAACACTGCCTTGCAGGCGTGCTCTACCAGACCGATGACGGCGAGTGCGTCCTCTCGGATCCCGAATGCACGACCGGCTCATACGATGACCTCGCGGTCTCGATGGGCATCGGCAGCTTCACCAGCGACGGCGAGGTTGCAGCGGGCTCGCGCTACGCCACCCTCGCCCGTCACTACGACGGCGATTGGTACTCCGGCTCGAGTCTTTCGGTTGCGGGCAGCAGCTGCAACGGCGGCTGGCTGAACCTGCCAAGCAACTGGGTCAACCGTGTCAACTCAACCGTGGCCTACGGAAGCGGATGCAGCCGGATCAAACACTATGACAACTACGGCCTGTCCGGCTCGTACCAGAGCACCTGGCCCACCTACTCGCTCACCTACATGAAGAACCGGGCGAATTCGATCAAGTACACCTAGCTGTGAGGGGCTCCAGTTCGCGGGTCACAGTTCTCGTGGCCCGCGAACGGACTACCGATGAAGACGATGAGTTCGCCGCCTCCGGTTTGACCATCGACGACGCGCGTGTTGTCGTCGTAATCGGGTTCGCCGCTGGCAACCCGAAATCCGTATCCGGCATCGGCAGCGATGGCCCGCGCCTCGGCGATGGTCTTGTTGTGAACCTCACATCGCAGATCGTGGCCCCCGATGGACTGCTCTATGCCGTCGGTTGCAGCGATGGTCACAACAATCGAGCCGGTCGCCCCGCTCTCGAGCAGGATGCTGGTTCCGGTGTTGTCGTACCAGAAGTTGCCGTCGAGCAGGTGCATCTTGTCGTTGCCCTCGGGAAGGAGCCGGCCCGCCACGGCGGATCGCGCTCCGAGGGTCATCACGCCGATGTCGCGCTCGTTGTCGTCGAGAATCTCGCGAAGTCCGTCGATGACCTCGCGCTCGGAAGCGTCCCCCGAAACCGAGATGACACCCGAGCCATCGGCACCGGCCTCGTAGGTGACGGCGGGCGCGGCTTGGGCTCCGAGGCTCGATACCACAAACCACGAACCCATCGCGGCGAACACCGCAGCGATGGAAAGCCTGGCGACCAGGCGGCGTCGGCGCGCTCGCTGGATACGCGGGGCAACGGTCTGGGTGTGGTGTTTGGCGAGGGCCCATGTGAAGGGATCGGTGCGCAGTTCATCAGCGGCCATCGGTTGCTACACCCCCTCGCCCGACACGAGACGCCGCCGGACCTTGGCCTTGGAGCGCTGCATCATCTTCTTGGTGGCCTCGTGGCTACGCCCGATCGTGGACGCGACCTCGTCGATGGTGTGACCCTCGCCGTACCCCATGACAAGAGCGAAGGCCTCGTCGTCGGACAGCTCGTCCAATGCCGCATACAGGTCGGAGTGCTCCACGATGGCCTCGAGGCGGCTGTCCGCGACCGGAAGGGCAAGGCCGACATCGTCGGATGCGGGTGTCTCGAGCGAGCCCTTGCCGCGCCAGCGCACCAGCTCGTTACGAGCGATGGTGAAGATCCACGCCTTCGGGTACTCGACCCTCTTGCGGTTGGGCTGCATCGCCCATTGGAAAGCGAGCGCCATCGACTCGTTGGCCAATGCGTGAGCGGTCTGGGCGTCATGTGTTCGACGGAACATCCAACCCGCGAGATCGAAGAAGTGACGCCTGTAGAACTCGGGGAACGCCCACTCGCTGTCGGGGACCGCCGCCAACAGCTCCGTGTCTGTCATCGCCCCGAGATCGGCAGAGCGTCTCAATCTTGCCCTATCCCACCGTCTGCTCATCTGTTCACCTCTCCGCGTTCAAGGCGCCCGACCCCATCACAAGGCGGGCTTCTCGCTCTATCCGGTCGTATCTGTCACGGGGGACACGAAGATCGGTTCCCACGCGCGAGGCCGCCGCCGAAGGTGCGTGGCCCTCCTCGCGGAACTGGTCGATCAACTGGAGTCCCAGCTCGTAGATCCAAGCTGTTGGATCCACGACCCCCGGGCGACGCAACTCGACGGCGAACTCGAATCCGAGCGCCATCGCCTCGTTCGCCAAACAGTGGGCTACCTCGACATCGTCGACCCTGCTGTGGATGAACCCGGCAAGACCAAAGAAGCGACGGCGGTAGAACTCGGGAAACGCCCACTCCTCATAGGGAACCGAAACAATCAGTTCGATGTCGGTGGCCGTCGTCACGTCCAGCTGCGGTCGGCCCGCTACTCGCCGTGAGAATCTCGGAACCCACCTCATTTCATCGATGGTAGGCCAATTCACCCGAGGTTGTGTGAATCAGCCTTCACGGGCCGACTTCTCGCGCTCGTAGACCGACACGATCTCGATGTGAGATGTCTGCGGGAACAGGTCCAGAACATCCACGCCGGTGAGTGACCAGCCCATGTCGACCAGGAGCCGTGCGTCTCGACCGAAAGATCCCAAGTCGCAAGAAATGAGCACCACCGTCGGCGCCCCACTCGCAGCGACTACGGCCACTGCGCGCTTGCCGAGACCACCGCGGGGCGGGTCGGCGATGACAACAGAGGCTCGTCCCGGAACAAACCTCTCGACCCGACTCGCGACGGTGTTCGCTCGGATATCGGCGAGGTTCACCCGAGTATCGGCTACCGCTGCACGGTTCGATTCAACGACCACCCACTGCACACTCGGGAAACGATGACCCAACACGGAAGCGAACACACCCACCCCTGCGTAGAGATCGATCGCAGTCGAGGCGGTCTCGAGCACCGAACCCACACGACCGGCGATCGTCTCTGTCAACAACTCGACTGCCTGTGGCCCCGACTGGAAGAAGGATCCGGCCGACAACCGGAACCGGCGGCCGGCGGCCGTCTCGTCGATCGAGGTGGAGATGCCGCGCTGAAGGTCGTCGGCACCAACCAACACGACGTGTTCGGGAGCGTCGATCGAGCCGACCGATGGGCTCACCACCGCCAGGGCCTCACCGGTCGCCTCGCTGCAACGCAGCGACAGCTCCGTCGAATCTCCCCAGTCGACGTTGCGCGCCCAGCGCAAACCCGGAGCCAGAACTCCACAGGAGTCGACGACGATCGCCTCATCTGATCTCGATCGCCTGAACCCAGGCCTTCCGTTCGAGACGATCATTCTTGTCGAGGTGCGATAGCCGAGCGAAGTGACCGACCCGCCGTGTAGTGCCGACACCTCCGACCGGACCTGTCGGTCGATCACGTCTTGAACGAGTGCCAGCTGAAAGCCAGCTCTCGCCCGCTCGTCGACGTGTTGCCAATCGCAGCCCCCACAACCGCCGACCCGATGCTCGCACCACGGATCGACCCGTTGCGCCGATGGCTCGAGAACCCGCTCAACACGCGCCTCGATGAACCTACGACGTTCTCGCACGACCTCAAATATCAGGCGATCGCCGGGCATTCCACCCTCGACGAACACGACTCGACCGTCGGTTACGCGACCAACTCCCCTTCCTCCAACGGCGAAGGAGGTGATCTCGATCGGGTCCGGTTCCACGGCTGGGCACTGTACCGTCGCTGTTGCCGGCACTCACCTCAACAGGATCTGTCCCGATGTCTCTCCCCACCCAGATCGTCCCCTCCGTTCTGCCCGCCGATCTCGCAGATCTCGGAAATGGTTGCAGGGCCCTCGAGGAAGGCGGCGTCGACAAGATCCACTGGGACGTGATGGATGGACACTTCGTCCCAAATCTGACCTTCGGTCCCGATGTCATCGCCGCTGCCCGGCGATATGTCTCGGTTCCCTTCGAGGCGCACCTCATGGTCGAGCGTCCCGACGATCTCATGCACCTGTACATCGAGGCAGGCTGTCAGATGCTCATAGTCCACGCCGAGACGACACCACATCTGCATCGGACGCTGGCTCGGATCCGCGAGCTGGGAGCCGAGGCAGCGGTAGCTCTCAACCCCTCCACGCCGATCGGCATTGTCGAGAACGTCGCCGACCTTCTCGACATGGTGCTGATCATGACCGTCAATCCGGGGTTCGGCGGTCAGTCCTACCTCCCCACCATGGAACTCAAGGTTGCCGAGATGCGCCGTTTTCTCGACAACAATGGGTACGAGAACGTATCGATAGAAGTCGACGGTGGCATCGGTGCCGCGACGATCGCCGGTGCCGCGATTGCTGGAACCGACGTCTTCGTCAGCGGCAGCGCCTTGTTCAAGTATCCCGAGGGTCTCGCGTTCGGCGTTGCCGACCTGCGCTCGATAGCAGAGACCGCCCGCCCATGACGAGCTTCGGCCGAGCCACCATCAGCTGTCTTGGGCTGGTCGCTCTGGTGACGACGTGTAGCCAAGAGGGTCGCAGCGTCGAAGCCTTCTGTGACCAGCTGGCCTCGATGCACCAGATCGACCTCGACCTCGAGGCGATCGACCTCGACGACAGCGTGGCGGTGCACGACTCGCTGGCCAAATTCTCGAGCCAGTTCGGCCGACTGGCCGAAGTCAGCCCAGACGAGGTCAGCGGTTCGGCAGAGACGGTCTCGCGTTTTGGTGTAGCCCTGGCAGACGCGGCCTTGCAGGCCAATCCCGACGATCCCTTCGATCGGGCCGCTCTGCTGGCCAGCGCGACCGCCGCCGAACCACAGGCGGGCGAGGCCATGGACGATGTCGCCCAGTTCGCGGCTCGCAATTGTGCAGCCACACCCTCCTAGAGCAAGGCTGCCAGGCGAGGCCTCGGATCAACCCCGACGGCCCGTGACCTGTTCGCGCTAATCGCCGACTAACGAATCTCGCCGCGTTTGACGACGACGTGATCGCAGAGGCCGTAGTCCTTGGCCTCTTCTGCGGTGAACCAGCGGTCGCGTTCGCTGTCGGCTTGAATCTGCTCGACGTCCTGACCGCTGTGCTGGGCGATACGTTCTGCCATGAGCCGCTTGACGTAGGCGAGCTGCTCTGCCTGGATGGCGATGTCGGAAGCCTGACCGCGGACTCCGCCGAGGGGCTGGTGCATCATGACCCTGGCGTGGGGCAGGCAATAGCGCTTCCCGGGAGCACCGGCGGTGAGGAGAAACTGACCCATCGATGCGGCCATACCCATACAGAGGGTGCCGACGTCGCACTGAACGAACTGCATCGTGTCGTAGATGGCCATTCCCGCAGACACCGAGCCGCCCGGCGAGTTGATGTACAGCCAGATGTCGGACTCCGAGTCCTGGCCCTCGAGATAGAGGATCTGGGCCGCGATCTGGTTGGCGATGTCGTCATCGACCTCCGTGCCGAGGAACACGATCCGATCGTTGAGCAGCTTGCTGAAGATATCGAAGGGCATGCCCTGGCCGGCGTTGGTGAGGTTGGTGATCGGCGTCGTCATCTGGACACTCCGTTCTCGGCATGCGGGGGCATGCTGTTTTGTTGCGGCTTCGATCGCAATGTACCGGTCGACCGAACCACCGCAACGCCAAGCGATGCGACCAGAGCTGAACCGCGTACGGATGATCTGTTTCGCGCCTGCTATCCCTTTGGGCGTGAGCGACGCCTTGAACGAACTCTCCACGCCCGTGTTGTGGGCCGATCTCGATGTTCTCGATCGGAACTTGGCAACGATGGCCCGACGCTGGCCGGGTACCTCACTCCGGCCACATGTCAAGGCCCACAAGACGACAGAACTGGCTCGAAGGCAGATGGCGATGGGCCACATTGCTTTCACCTGTGCAACACCCCGCGAAGTCATCGGCATGGCCGCCGCCGGCCTAGGCGATGACCTGCTTCTGGCCAACCAGACGGTCGATCACACGAGGTTGCGCGCCATGGCCGACGCCGACGCGCGCGTGACCGTTGCAGTCGACAGCGCAGCGACCGTCGACGCAGCCGCCGAGGGCGGAATAGGCGAGGTACTGATCGACATACGCGTCGGCTTCAGGTGCGGTTGCACCGTCGACGAGGCTGGACCGCTCGCAGATCGTGCCCGAGCGCGAGGCATGACGGTCCGGGGTGTCATGGGCTACGAGGGTCACGCGATGGGTGTGACCGACGAGGTCGAACGCACCCGCGTCACCGAAGAGGCGATGAACACGTTGGCCGCCGCTCACGATGCCGTCGGTGGCGACGTCGTCAGCGGCGGTGGGACGGGCACATGGACCGTCAACAGTTTTGTCAACGAGTTGCAGGCCGGGAGTTATGTGCTGATGGACACCACCTACGCTGAGCAGCGCCTGCCGTTCGAACAAGGCCTGTTCGTCGAGGCGACCATCGTCTCGGTGGCACAACGGTACGTCGTGTGCGACGCTGGCCTGAAGGCACTCGGCATGGATCACGGACTGCCGCAGGTGCTCCAGGCCGAAGACATCGTCTACTGCTCCGACGAGCACACCGTATTCACACCCGCTGCACCGATGAACGTGGGCGACAGGGTCAGGCTCGTCCCGGCACACATCGACCCGACCATGGCAAAACATCGCGAGCTGGTCATCGTCGAAGGCGGCTCGGTGGTCGACCACTGGAGCATCGACCTACGTCACTGGTGACCGGCCCTTCAGAGAAGTTCGGCCAGCGACCTGAAGGCGCGACCCCTGTGACTGATCGCCGACTTCTCGATCTCCGACATCTCGGCGAACGAACGACCATCGCCATCGTCGGGAACGAACACAGGGTCATAGCCGAAACCCGCTTCGCCCGAGCGTTGGGCCGCAATGGTTCCCTCGACAACCCCCTGGGCAACGATCTCGGATCCGTCGGGGAATCGGACCAAGGCAACGGTCCGGAAGCGGGCGGTTCTCTCTGCCACGCCGTCGAGGGCGTTCAGCAACTTGGCGACATTGTGAAGGGCATCGGCCTCAGGACCGGCGTAGTACGCCGACTCGACACCTGGCTCGCCGTCGAGGGCATCGACCTCTAGCCCCGTGTCGTCGGCTACCGCCGGCGCACCTGTGGCCTCACAGATAGCGACGGCCTTGAGCCGGGCATTTCCGACCAATGTCCCCGCGTCCTCGACTACGTCGGGGATCTCTTCGGGCCGGGGCACCAGCCGCACACCAGGGAGCAACTTCGCTATCTCGCCGACCTTGTGGGGGTTGGCCGTCGCGAGGACCAGACGAGTCACGCTCACCCGGTCTCCGCCCCGATGGCCGATTGCTGAAAATCGAGAATCGTGGAGATTCCGCCTTGGGCCAGGTCGAGCAGGGCATCGAGTTCCGCACGAGAGAAGGTCTGACCCTCGGCGGTGCCCTGGATCTCGATGAACTCTCCACGGGCGTTCATGACGACGTTCATGTCGGTCTCGGCTGCCGAGTCCTCGACGTATGGAAGATCGAGCCGTGGTTCACCATCGATGATGCCGACCGAGATGGCGGCGAGGCCCTCGACGAGGGGATTCTGCTCGATCGAACCGGCCTTGACGAGTCGAGAAAACGCGTCATGCAACGCAACCCATCCGCCACAGATCGACGCGGTACGTGTGCCGCCGTCGGCCTGTAGGACATCACAATCGACGGTGACCTCGCGCTCGCCGAGCACCTCGAGGTCGGTCGCTCCGCGCAGCGACCGGGCGATGAGGCGCTCAATCTCGAGGGTGCGGCCCTTCTGCTTGCCCTTCTTGGCCTCACGGCCAACCCGCTCGTTGCCAGAGCCGGGCAACATCGAATACTCGGCCGTCACCCAACCTCGGCCCTGGCCGGCCATCCAGCGGGGCACCGACTCATTGACCGAAACAGTGCATAACACCCTCGTCCGACCGAAGGAGACGAGGACCGAACCCGGTGTGGCATCGGTGAAGTCTCGGTGGAAGGTGATGGGTCTCAGCTCGTCATTGGCGCGGCCGTCTGGGCGCATGGATGCTCCTCGAAGTCGTTTCAGGTCAGATCTTCACATGCCGTCGCCGACGCGGATGACCATTCCGCCCGAGGCACACGACACAGGGCCATCAAAGTACCGATCCGCCTCGGCCAAGAACCGTTCGGGATCACTCCCCGGAGCGAGGTGGGTGAGCACCAGATGACCCACGCTGGCTCTGTCGGCGGCTTCGGCGAGCTGGCGAGCACTGAGATGCGGGGAACCACCACTCAGGTCGGCGTGGACAACGGTGGCATCGCCGATCAGCACATCAACCCCGGCTGCGAGCTTCGAGAGGTCCCACCCCGGCCCCGTGTCAGCGGTGTACACAACAGCGTTTCCACCCGTCTCGAAACGGCAGGCAAGCGTCTCAACTGTGTGATCGGTGCGGTCGAACCGGATGTCGATGTCGCCGACCCGCACCTCGCTCGTCGCATCGATGGTCGTCCATTCGAAGACGTCAGAGGAGTCGTCGACAAAGACATCGGTCACCTCACGCACACCAGACGGGGCATAGACAGGAAGGCCGGAGAGATCGATGTACCACTTCAGGGCGTTGTACAGGACCGGCAGCTCACCACAATGATCCGGGTGCTGATGGGTCACGACGATGGCATCGACGTCGCCCAGATCGATGTGTTGCTGGATGGCTGCGAGAGTTCCAGGCCCGCAGTCGACCCACACCTTCGTCGTGCCGGACGAAACCAGGTAACCGCTGCAAGCCTCGGTCGCCGAAGCATAGGACCCAGAACAACCAAGAACCGTGACCGACAACATCAGATATCCCACCTGTGTTCGGTCGCCCCGACCAGTTCGGCACCGAACAAACGTCGACCGATGGTCTCGAACACGCTGGCATCACCGGAGCTGATGAACCTCCGACGACCGACCCTGCCGGGACAGCTGTCCTCGACCAACAGGCGCCGGACCTCGAACGCGGTCTCATCGGCCGATGAAACCAGAAGCACCTCACGACCCATGACATCACCGATGGTCCGAGCCAGATACGGATAGTGCGTACAGCCGAGGAGAAGTGTGTCAACTTCGGCGTGGATCACGGGTTCGAGCAGTCGTTGTGCAAGCAGGTGGACGCCGGCACCATCGGTCTCACCACGCTCGACGAACTCGACGAAACCCGGGCACGCACACGCTGTCAGCTCGATCGGCAGATCGTTCTCTTCGATCGCATGCGGGTATGCACCGGAATCGATCGTTCCAACGGTGCCCACAACACCCACCTTGCCGCTATGCGACCCCTCGGCGGCGGCGACAATTCCTGGCTCGATGACTCCTACGACGGGAATGTCGAGTTCTGCCCGCAGATCGTCGAGCGCCGCGGCCGAGGCGGTATTGCAGGCGACGACGAGCAGCTTGGCGTTGTAGTCGTGGCGCAGCATGGAGCCGATCTGCATCGCGAACTCGTGCACCTCAGCCAATGGCCGAGATCCGTATGGATAACGGCCGGTATCTCCGAAGTAGACCAGGTCCTGAGTAGGTAGCAGATCGATGACGGCACGGGCGACGGTCAGGCCGCCGAAACCGCTGTCGAACATTGCTATCGGACGGCTGGACACATACTCAGGTTATGCGGCGGCCGTCGTTGTGCCCACGGATGTGCCATCGTGGGCGACCGTGCGCCACCTTCTCGACTCAACATTGCTGCGCTGGATCGGTCGAACCGTTCGCGAAGTCTGGCGCGAGATGAGCGAAGATCGGATCGGAGATCTCGCCGCCTCCATGTCGTTCTTCGCCCTGCTTGCGATACCCGCCTCGGTTCTGGCGTTGGTCACCGGTATGGGGTCGCTGGAGGGAATCATCGGAGCAGACCTCGCGGCCGACACCCAGCGGGTCGTGACCGACTACGTCGAAGACACGTTCGGTAGCGAGGCGTTGACCGACACGGTCTCCGGGTTGTTCGAACAGCAGCGGTCGGGCATCCTCACCGTCTCCATCGTCGTTGCGCTCTATTCGATTTCGAGGAGCTTCGCCGGATTGGTCCGAGCACTCGATGTCGCCTACGACCTCGATACCAAGAGATCGTGGTTCGATGTGAGGCTGACGGGGCTGAGCCTGGGGATCGGGACACTCGGAGTGGCCGGCCTGGGTATCTACTTCCTCCTCGCGGCACCGTCCGCGGGGCCCTTCGCCACCGTCGTCACTCCCCTGCTGTTGATCGCGGGGTTCGGAGCCTGGATGGCCACGGTGTTTCACATCGCGCCGGACCACCACACCCCCTGGCGCTACGACCTTCCAGGGGCAGCACTCACCTCGGTCATCTGGGCGATCCTGCTCCAGGGTTACACGGTGTACGTCCGGGTCATCGAGGGCGGGAACGGTGCTGTCGGAATCGTCGGTGCTGCGCTCCTGGCGTTCACCCTCGTCTACCTGTTGTCGATGACGCTGCTGATAGGTGCCGAGCTGAACGCCCTGATCTGCGCTCGGGCGGGTATCGCTCAGCCCGCCAGACGCCTACATCACCTGGTCAAACCCAAACGCCAGGGAGCGAAGTTCACTCACCACACCCGGAACCGCCACTGATGTACATGACCACCCCGGCGTCATCGAAGGTCGCCCACATGTTGGAAAACGACGCGCTTGCAGGGATGACGTCTGCCTCGTGGAACACGGTGCCCGGGTAGGCGGCGTCGATCACTTCCCGTGTAGAACCAAGGCCGATTCCCTCGGGTGTCTGGAGTCCGTATACGTCGCCGGCACCCTGGTCGAAGTAGGCCCACGAGAAGAATGTCCGGTCGTCGTCGGGGCCACCGAACAGGATCTGCAGCGATCCGTAGGTGACACCGCGAACTTCGGAACCGGGACAGGTTCCGAACTGCGAGAAGCTGTCGACCCAGCCCGAGTCGCTGCCCGGGGGGCCGAGAACCCCGCCCATGAATTCGGTGACCGTTGCGGCATCGAGTCCGAATGTGACGGGCCCCAGTCCGCCACCGTGCAAGGAGAACCCGGTGGGGCCAGGATCAACCGTGACGGGCGGTGCCGTTGTCTGCGGTGCGGCTTCGGTTGTTGTGGTCGGCTCGGTTGTTTCCGTCGACTCTGTCGCGGTGGTCGACGTGGCCGTGGTAGAGGTCGTGGAGCCGGGGGTCGATGTGGCCGTCGCGTCGGGGGCTTGTGTTGTGTCGGTGGATGTGTCGTCGCTGTCTCCACCGCAGCCGGCGAGGATGGCCAGGGCAGCGACCGTGGCTACGAGTGTTCTTCGCGTCATGTGATCAACGGTACGGCCACAGGCAGCGTCGGTGGCGTCATCACCAGATGTTCACGAGCGAGCGGAACACTCCCTGTGCTGAAATGTGTCGGACGGAAGGATGAGTGTGGCTGACGAGCAGGCTCCCACCACCGACGAACGACCGCTCCTAGACGACCTCGAAGAGAAATTCGACACGTTTCAGGCGTTGAGGAAGTCCGACAAGGCCGCGGCCGACGCCGTGTTGGACCAGCTGGGCGCCAGCGACGAGCTGGACAAGCAGATCCTCCTCGAGGTGTCGGCCAGGCGTCCCCTGGGTCAGCCCGCCCGATTCCCTGCGGCACATGCACTGGCGATCCGTTCGCTCGAGGTTCTCGACCGCAACGGAACTCGCAAGATCAAGGTCAAGGCGGCTGGGCCACTCGATCCGATCGCCTCGTACTTCGTCCAGCTCGTCACCGGGTTCATCGTCCGAAGTTATGTGTCCAGCGTCATCGACCACATGTACAAGCTGTATGCCAGGCGATGGGCCAACTCCTCTCCCGACGACCCCGCAAGGGTCATGCTCGGGCGGGCACGCTTCGAGGTCGAGAAGCTGGTTCCCGGTTTCAAGCGCAATCCGCTCGGTGTTCCCACCTTCCTGCTCGGTGGTGCAGCCTTGTCTGCGGCAGGAACGGCGCTCCAGAGAGCCGTGGCATCAGCGTTCACCGCCACATGGACGAAGGTCGTAGCGACGCTGGTGCTGGCAGCCGTCTTCGGCGGCATCAGCTGGGTGGTGCTTCGGGGCGCGGCCATCGCCCGTCGGCGAATCCGGTTGACCACCCGCGATCCACTCGACGCCCTCTGGCAAACGATCGGCCGCTGCGGAAACCCCCCGGGCGACCAATCAAAGATGTTTGCGCTGATAGCGATGATCATCCTCGCAGTCGGCTGGCTCAGCCTGCCCCTCGGCCTCGTGGTCAGCTTCTTGTCGTAGAGGGCCCGCTGGCCCCGCCGGAACGGCGCCGATCGCCGTACGCTCCATTCGATGGTGAAGCAGCCCGACAACGGAGACCGCACGGTTGCGTCCAATCGTCGCGCCCGTCGCAACTACGACATCCTCGACACCTACGAAGCGGGTGTCCAGCTGGCGGGCAGCGAGGTCAAGTCGTTGCGCGACGCCAAGGTGCAGATGGGCGACGGCTTCGCCCGCATCGACAATCGGGGCGAAGTCTGGCTACACGGTGTTGTCATCTCACCTTGGAGCCATGCTTCACGCCAGGGTGGCCACATCACCGATCGCCGTCGCAAGCTGCTGCTGAACCGATCCGAGATCGACAAGCTCAGGGCCCGCACCGAACAAGAGAACCTGTCGCTGGTCCCGATGTCGATCTACTTCAAGGGCGGCAAGGCCAAGGTCGAGCTCGCGTTGGCGCGAGGTCGACGCGACTACGACAAACGACAGGTCATCGCCAAACGCGACGCCGACCTCGAGGCACGCCGCGCCCTCGCTCACCGCACCCGCGGCAGCCGCTGAAACCTATTGGAGGGCTGTCACAGACCGCCGGTACAATGGGTGACGAACAAACACACCCAGGGGGTGATCGGTTTCGACTTCGGCAGTTGAAGTGAGAGAAGCGAGCCGTGGTCTCCGGAGCCACGTTAAAGAGCCGGAACCAAACACAAACGCCAACGTTTCTAACGACGAACTGGCGCTCGCTGCCTGATTCAGCTTCGGCTGATTTAGATAGCGGGTTGGCCGCCGGATCCTTGCTCTGCGGAGCTGGCGTGCCCTCATGAAGCAGGGCTTACCCGCTGTGGATGCTGACGACGCAGCGGGAACACCAAAGTCGGCTACGGAGACAGGAGGTTGTCGATGACCACCTGCCTCCCGACAATCCGATATCGACTGCGCTCGGAGAAGACTCATTGATGCGTCGAAGGACGCGGGTTCGATTCCCGCCACCTCCACCAGACGACACCTACTCGAACCTGCGACATTCGTACGTGCCGACATGCACCGCATCCCGAAGGTCGCCGTAGAGCGACTACGCGAACCCCTGGTCTATTGACGTCGGCAGGCCGCCACGCGGCACCGATCGCAACCCCGCCACGACCTCATCGGCTCCACCCATTGCCTCGAACGTCGGCCGAGCCTGCCCGATGACTGCGGCCCGACGTCCACGTCCTAGGGTCACCGCATGGAACTCCCGATCACCAGCGGACTCAACCACACGTTGGGAACCAGGTTCGACGAGATCACCGCCGACCGTGTGGTTCTCTCCCTCGACATCGAAGCGAAGCACCGCCAGCCATACGGCATAGTTCACGGCGGGGTCTGGTGTTCGCTCGTCGAAACCGCTTCGAGCGTTGCGGCCGCCACCTGGTACGGGGACCGCGGCAAGGTGGTCGGCGTCAGCAACCAGACCGACTTCCTGCGCTCGATCGAGCAGGGAACAGCAACAGCCACAGCCACTCCGATCCACCGCGGCCGGCTGCAACAGTTGTGGATGGTCGAGATTGCCGAGTCATCGGGCAGGCTCCTGGCCCGCGGCCAGGTCCGGCTGCAGAACCTGCCGAACGAAACATCGGGCCGCTGAGGTCGAACACGGATCGACGGGGCACCCGAGGCCGGGAGAAACAATGCAAGTAGTCGC
>JAAETH010000093.1 GCA_024228575.1 Actinomycetes bacterium | reverse complement strand
GGTTTCGAAGCCGGCGGGGAGGGGGAAGTCGGGAAGCTGGGGGTTGCCGAACTCGATATCGACGTTGCAGCGCTCGGCGATCCAGAGGCTGTTGTCGCAGGCGGTGGGGATCTCGCGGAACAGATGGCGCATCTCGGCCGCGCTCTTCACATAGTGCTGGTCGCCGTGGAACTTGAAGCGGTCGGGATCGCTCATCATCGAGCCGGTCTGAACGCACAGCAGGGCGTCGTGGGCCTCGTGGTCGTGCTGTTCGGTGTAGTGGGAGTCGTTGGTGGCCAGCAGGGGGGCACCGAGCTTCTTGGACAGCTCGACGAGGGCCGGGTTGGTCTTGTGCTGCTCGGGGATGCCGTGGTCCTGGATCTCGATGAAGAAGTTGTCGCGGCCGAAGATGTCCTGGAACCGGCCGGCCTTCTCGTAGGCACCCTTGAAGTCGTCGCGCATCAGGTTCTGGAGAACGTGTCCGCCCAGGCACCCGCTGGTGACGATGACACCCTCGCTATGGGCGTCGAGCACGTCCCAGTCGACCCGGGGCTTGTAGTAGTAGCCCTCGAGGTAGGCCCGGCTACTCAGCTGGATGAGGTTCTTGTAGCCGATGTCGTTCTCGGCCAGGGCGATGAGGTGGTAGTAGAGCTTCGCTCCCCCGGCCGTGTCGCCCCCCGCATCGTCGACCTTGCCCCGCCGGCTGGGGCGCTCGCTCCGGTGATCGTGGGCCTGGTAGAGCTCGGACCCGATGATGGGCTTCACCCCTTGGTCCTTGCAGGCCCGGTAGAAGTCGAGGACCCCGTACATGTTGCCGTGGTCGGTGATACCCACGGCCGGCTGACCGTCGCGGGCCACCGCCCCCACCAGATCGTCGAGTCGACTGGCCCCATCGAGCATCGAGAACTCGGTATGGACATGGAGGTGGGTGAAGGAGTCAGTGCTCATCGGGTGCTGTTCACCGGGCTCACTGGGCTGTCGTCCTCCGGGTCTCTGGGTCCCATCCACAGCCTGTCCACAAGAGTTCTCCCCAGTCTGTGGACGAGTTACAGCTATGTGATTTGTGCCCGGCACGTTAGTGCCTCTGTCAACCCCGGGTGAACACGCCCGTGCACAACCGCGATCGGTGGCGGTCGCGGTTGGCGGCGGGCGGTCGAATGTCGCTCACTTGTCACTTGACGCTTCCCCCTCCAGCCGACTCCACCCAAACGGAGCGCGCCAACCCCCCCCCAAACTCATGGACGTCGACCCCTCGCGCCGTCCTCCTACTCGCCCCCCAACGAAGCTCGCTGCGCCAAGCCGGAATCCGAGCTGGCCAACCTCGTCGGGGCCCACGACCTCGAGTTCCACCACCCCTGGGGCGGCCGCTACTGGGCGGTGAGCGGCCCAGTCGCGCGGATCGCCGAAGCAAATGTGGTGGGGCCGTCGGGTCGCAAGCTAAGTCTCGTGGGGGCGGCGAGAGTGGCCGCAGGGACGCTGCTGATGTCGAACACGAGGCTGGAGCCGGTGACCGACCCAGGGATGGGCCCGGAAGGTCCCCCAGGCCCGCGGATCGCGATACGAGGGCTGCGACCGACCTGGGTGATGTTCTCCAACACTATCTCGCCACAATCGCTGAGGTCAGGACCCCCGGAACTGGTATAGAGGAGGGAGGGTGTAGGGCCGGAGGCGGACTTCGAGATAGTGAGGATGCCACCGGAGACCGAGGAGCGACTCCCGTCGGTCACGGAGAAGGTAGTGCGGCTGCTGAAGAGGAACGATCCGTCCGTCGATAATGTGAGGCCGGGGACCTGGGCGAGTGTGAAGGAGTCGATCGTGATCGGCCCCCCACTGCCCGCAGACGCGTAGGCAGGCGTAGTGGCCAGTGAAACAATGGTTGGTGTGCTGAACGCGGCACCGGCCCCGAGTTGGAGCGCGCGCCGCCGAGTGAGATCTGATCGTTCCGCCGTCATACGCCCACAATGGCCGATAGTCAACCAGCGGTCAAGGATCACGTCCCGGCAAGCGAGGTTGTCCCGGGGGGGTGTTGAAGTAGAGGGGTGGTGGTCCCCTTCTGGGCGGTGCCGTGATGGCATCGTCAGGAGGACTTCGAAACCCATCCTGAAGAAAGGGACCACCTGATGAAGGAAGTAGACGGACCGGCCGTACGGCTGGTTGATGAGACCGATGTTGTGCTCGCTGAGCGCCTCCCCGAGAGCCTCGCGGTCGAGCTGGGATCGATTGCAGCGTTGTGCCGTGAAGGGCTGATGGCGTTGAGTGTCGAGGCTGGCCTGGCGGCCGCGGCGGCGATCATGGCCGAAGAAGCTGATGCT
>JAAETH010000092.1 GCA_024228575.1 Actinomycetes bacterium | reverse complement strand
CCGTGTCGGCGATGGGTTCGGCTCCGATACAAGCACTCCGCTTGGAGGTCTGCGGTCTGCCGTCGACGAGCTCGACAGGATCGGCGCCGGTTTCAGGCGAGACGACATCGAGGCCACCAGGGTCTGGCGTTGGTACGTGGTGGCCTCGGTGTTGGTGACCTACTCCGCGGTTGCGCTTGCGACCACGCGGGTCAGAACTCCGGCGAGGTTCGAGCGATGAGTCCGACGCAGCTTCCGGGTTCCATCGAGAACGTCATCGTGCGGGGTCGCAGGCGGCTCCGGGTTCTGTGGGCGGTCGCGACGGCCGAAAGGGCTCTGCCGGCAGCGGCGGCAGTTGCGTTCGTCCTGGCCGCCGGCGCTCGCTTCAGGGCATGGACCTGGCTGGAGCCTGGTGCGGTTGTGGTCTTGGTCGTCGCCGTTGCAGCGGTCTTGCTGGTTGCCTCTGTGTTCCCGATCGCTCCGCTCGTCGTGGTCAGGGCCATCGACAATGGGTCCGGTAGCAAGGATGCACTTGCGACGGCGTTCGAGATTGGCCAAGAGGACCCCTTCGCAGGCAGGGTCATCGAGCGCGCTACCTCGTCGATCCCGTCGGAGATGAGCACCGCTCTGCCGCTGAAGACCACATGGACGCCGTGGGCCATCGGCGCTGGATTGCTGGCTGCGACCGTCGTGCTTCTGGGCATCGCCAACCCACAGGACGAGGTGCGAGCGCGCCAACAGGCCGAAGCAGAGGCGATCGCCGACGTAGCCGACGAGGTCGACGAACTGGCGGAGGAGATGGCCTCCGATCCGGACCTGGCCGAAGAGGCCGAGCGACTGTCTGCCCTGGTCGACGAACTGCGTCGGTCGTCGGACTACGAATCGGCTCTGGAGTCTCTCGACCAGGTCGAACGCGAGTTGGCAACACAACTCGATGCCGAGAGCCTGGCACAGAGGGCCGCTTCTGATGGCCTGGCGGCAACTCTCGAGGTTGTACCCATCGCTGCAGGCTCATCGGCAGCCGAACAACTCTCCAATGCCGCACAGTCTCTCGACGGGCTGACTCCGGAGCAGGCCGACGAGTTGGCCGAGCGGCTCGAGCAACTCGCGACGATCCAGGAGGTCGGCAACGAGGCGGCCGCCGAAGCGCTCTCCGACGCTTCGGCGGCTCTCGCTGGGGGCGACCTGTCCGCCGCGGCGTCCGCGCTCGAGTCGGCTTCTGCCGCAGCGTCGTCGGGCGCCGAGCAGACGGCACAAGGCCGCCAGACCGAGTCCGCTGCTCGCAACCTCGACCGGCTCGCCTCCGAGCTGGCTGCAGCCCGCGAAGCCCAGGCATCTGGTCAGGGGTCTGGCGATGGACAGGGAAGTGGCTCGGGCCAGGGGTCTGGCGATGGCCAGGGGAGCGGTGAGGGTCAGGGCTCAGGCGAAGGGCAGGGGAGTGGCCAGGGCCAGGGAACCGGTTCGGCCTCGGGGCAGGTGACCGGTGGTGGAAGCGGCTCGGGTCAGGGCGGCCAGGGCTCGGTAGCCGGAGATGGGACCGGCGGTCGCGACGAGCCAGGTGCCCACCACGATGCGACCATCGAGATCCCAGCGGGTGGCGAGAGCGACATCATGGGAGCCGGTGCGACCGCCACAGGAGATGGAACGGCAACCGATCCACTTCGGGCGAACGGAACGACCATCGACGGAGTGACGCGGGTTCCCGTCTCAGACGTCGTGGGCGAGTTCGAGCAGAGGGCGGTCGACGCTGTCGATCGTCTCGACCTGGGTCCTTCCGAGGCACGGGTGGTGCAGGGGTACTTCGACCGGCTCGTCGAGTTGACGACCGAGAATGGAAATTCAGATGGCTGAGCCAACGATCAGTCCCGAACGATACGCCGAGGTCGTGCATGCGATCGAGTCAGAAGTCGGGAAGGTCATCGTCGGGCAGCGCGATGTTGTGCGCGCCGTCGTCGTCGCGATGTTGTGCGAGGGCCATGTGCTGCTCGAGGGTGTGCCTGGCCTGGGCAAGACGATGCTTCTCAAGGCGCTGTCCGACGCGCTCACACTCGAGTTCGGTCGCATCCAGTTCACCCCGGACCTGATGCCCGCCGATGTCACCGGCACCCAGGTTCTCGAGACCGATGAATCTGGCGGCCGGGTGTTTCGTTTTCGCGAAGGGCCCGTGTTCGCGGGTCTGGTCCTGGCCGACGAGATCAACCGAGCCACACCGAAGACCCAGTCTGCATTACTCGAGGCCATGCAAGAACGTGCTGTCACCGTGGCAGGGGCGACCCGAGCGCTGCCCCGCCCATTTCTTGTCATGGCTACCCAGAACCCGATCGAACAAGAGGGCACCTATCCCTTGCCCGAGGCTCAGCTGGACCGCTTCCTCTTCAAGATCGAGGTCGGATTTCCCAGCGCAGACGAGCTGTTCGAGATCGTCGAACGCACGACCACGGGCCACGAGGCGACCCCAAACGCGGTCACGACCGCAGAAGAGCTTGCCTCGATGATCGCTCTCACCCGCCGGGTTCCCGCCGCCAGCCATGTGACCAGACACGCCATCGATCTAGTCGTTGCGACCCACCCCCAGGGCGAGGGTGCGCCTGGGCAGATCCAGCGTTATGTGCGCAATGGGGCTTCGCCCCGCGGCGCTCAGGCCTTGATCCTGGGGGCCAAGGCGACGGCCCTTCTCGACGGCAGGCCATCGGCGTCGGTCGACGACGTGAGAGCCGTTGCCAAGGACTCACTCGGGCATCGCCTGGTGTTGGGCTTCGAAGCGGTGGCCGACGCCGTCGCTCCCTCGGCGCTGGTCGATGCAGTGCTCGAGGCTGTCCCGGTACCGCCGTCGGGGGTCCGCGGTGCTCCTTGAGGCCGAGCTGCTCGCGGCGCTCGAACGAATGCAGCTGCGCTCACGCAGACCTCTCGCCGGGCTGCTCAGCGGTGGCCACCGGTCGAAACGCCACGGCTCGTCGCTCGACTTCGCCGATTTTCGCGAATATCTCCCCGGCGACGATTTCAGACGCATCGACTACCTGACCCTGGCCAGGCTCGATCAGCTGGTCGTGCGACTGTATGAGTCCGACGACGACCTGACGGTCGACCTCATCGTCGACACCAGTGCCTCGATGGGCCTCGACTCAAAGCTGCGCAGGGCGTGCGAGATTGCCGCGGCTGTCGGTTTTGTCGCCATGACTCGGCGCGACACAGTTCGCCTACATGTGGCCGGCGCCCCACCGCGCCGTTTCACGGGTCGTCACGGATTTGCACAGCTCGACGCGGCTCTCAGCGCATTGTCGGCCGGGGGTGAACTCTCGCTGGCCGAGACGGCGACGCGTGTTCTGGGGTCGGCCAGGCCACCGGGGCTGACCGTCTTGTGTTCCGACATGCTCGACGACGACTGGGCATCCGCGGTGCGTCGGCTTCCGGCGCTGGGAGCCGACGTGGTCGTCATGCAGATTCTCGGGGCCGGCGAGCTGAATCCCGACGCGTTGGGCGACGTCGATCTCGTCGACATCGAGACCGGCGACCGGGTGCCGGTCTCGATGACCCGCCACGCCCTCGACGACTACCAGGCTCGACTGGCATCGTGGCGTGAAGAGGTCCGCTCGCTGGTTCGCAGTCGCGGAGCCTTGCTCGTCGATGTCGATTCTCGTCAGCCGATCCGCGAGATCCTGCTCGAGAATCTTCGTCAGGCCGAGGCCTTCTCGTGAGGTTGGCCAACCCCGCTGGACTGTGGTTCCTGCTGGCGACCGTTCCCGTCGTCGTAATCCACATGCTCAAACCCCGTCGGGTCGAGGCCGTGGTCTCGTCGAAGCTGCTCTGGCGAGCCGACACCTCTGGGTCGACCGGTGCCAGACCCTGGCAGCGGCTCCCGGTCACACTTCCTCTCCTCCTCCAGCTCATCGTGGTGGCGCTGCTCGCCGGCGCGTTTGGCGACCCGACGTTCGATCGGGAGGTGGGGTTGGCCAACCACACCGTGGTGGTCATCGACGCGTCGGCTTCGATGGGAGCCACCGATGGTTCCCCAGATCGGTTGGCCGACGCGAAGACGGTTGCACTCGGTCTGTGGGACGAACGTCCCGAGTCTGGGCGGATGAGCGTTGTCGTCGCCGACACCCATGCCCGGGTTCTTGCATCGGCGACCGAGGACCAGGCGAGCTACGAGTCGGCGGTTCGGTCGATCCGCCTGAGCGATGGACCGGGCGATCTCGATGGAGCCATGGCGCTTGCCGAGGGGCTCGAGACACCGGCCGAGACCATCGG
>JAAETH010000091.1 GCA_024228575.1 Actinomycetes bacterium | reverse complement strand
CCGAACCGGACGTGTCTGTTGCCAGACATCCGGCTCTCCACGGGTTCAAGCGATGAGCTTGGTAGCCCATCGGTGCAGCCTGGTCTGGATCTCCAGTACCCTCGCGTCCGGTTCGTTGAGCGTTGGCCATGGCGCGCTGGTATTCACCGGCGACCTCCTGGCATTCCAATCCCAGTACTGCGAACTCGCTGCCTTCCTTCCCCTGTGCCGCTCGGAAAGTCGGTCGTCGCAGGTCAGGCAGCGTTTTCGTATTCGTGTATGAGTCCGTCGCATCTGCTGGTTCGAAGCACGGTGACGGTGGCTGGTGGGGTCTTGGGCGGGGTGTCGGTGGGTGTCGGCGGTCGTTGTTTGAGTGACTGGTGAGGCCGGTGGGTGTTGTGGTGGTCGATGTAGTCACGGACGAGGCCGTCGAGCTGTTTGCGGTTCCAGATGATGGTGCGGTCGAGGAGTTCTCGGCGGATCGAGCCGATCGATCGCTCGGCGAAGGTGTTCGCTACGGGAACCCGCACTGGTGTTTTGAGGATCTTGAAGCCTTCGGTGCGGAAGATCTCATCGAACGTGTCGGCGAACTGGCTGCCTCGGTCGCGCACCAGCGCCCGAGCATCCTCAAGTTGGTCGGCGTGGGAGATGAACAGGCCGCGGGCGGCTTGAGTGGTCCACTCGCCGGTCGGGTTGGCGGTGATACCGGCGAAGATCACCTCGCGGGTCTGGATTCTGATGAAGAACAGGACGTAGTAGCGGCGCAGGAACGCGGTGTCGACGGTGAACAAGTCGCAGGCCACCGCCGCTTGGGAGCGCAGGAACTCGCTCCATGTGACAACGGATCGGTGCGGGGATGGGTCGATTCCGTTGTCGGTCAGGATCTGCCACACGGTCGAGTGTGCGATCTTGTGTCCGAGTCGGGCGAGTTCGCCCTGGATGCGGCGATGTCCCCAGGTTGGGTTCTCAGTGGCTAGCCGCACGATGAGCTGGCGCAGTTCAGCGGTGATTGGTGGCCGTCCGACACGACGGGTGGGTGGTTGGGTCCAATGTCGGGTGATTCGTTTGCGGTGCCAGCGAAGCAGCGTCTCGGGTGTGACGATCCATCCCTGTCGCAGTGCCTTGGGAAGGGCAGCGGCGATAACGCCGAGCAGGGTGCGGTCGTCATCGGTGAGCGAAGGTCGGCCGACCTGTCGGCGCAATACTGCGTTCTCCTGGCGAAGAACGATGATCTGAAGGTCCTTCCAGTGGCCCGAACGCACGGCGAGACGCGCAAGCTGGGCAAGGAAGCGGTAGAGAAGCCGAGACATGAGAGACCAGGATGGCGGGCAAAGCCGCTGGTCAGCGCATACGCGTGCGTTTTCGAGCGGCACAGGGCCGCCGAGCCATCAGCGGCTGATGGGGGGTTGGTCCACAGCTCGGCCAGGCGT
>JAAETH010000090.1 GCA_024228575.1 Actinomycetes bacterium | reverse complement strand
CTCTCGAACCACCGAGCCAAGCCGGGGGCTCGCTCTTAGGCCACACCAACCCCCCCACGGCACTCGGGGTCGAACTCCCCGCCTCGGTGCCGAATTGGCCAGAACTCGACCAAGGCGATGTTGTCGGGTTCCGACCGGCCGAAGCCTGCGACATCGCAGCGGCCTGGTTCCCCCGGATCAGCACCGTCGAAACGATCGACCGGGCCGTGCTCACCCCTTCGATGGAGCCAATGAACGACGGATCGGGCCGAGCTGTCGACACCGAAACCGGGGAACTGGTGAAGCTCATCAGCGGCCAAGAAGTGCCGGCTGGCAAGGCCGTCAAGTTGCGGCGGCTCGTGATCGGTCCGGGCAAGGTCGCTGTCGAATGCGGCCAGATCTCGAACGCCGAGCGGACCTTGGCCCGAATCGATGCACAACTGGAGATGGACCAATTCCTAGACGACCAAGCGAACGGCATGGAGACAGACACGATGATTGACGACGAGGGCAGACCATGGAACGTGGTCACCGAATTCTCACGCAAAGCTAGGCAACGACTCCGCCAGAGGGTGGCCGAGGTCGACTGGTACGAACCCCTCCAACGAACCCGGACACGAATCGGGATGATCACCCTCACCTACG
>JAAETH010000089.1 GCA_024228575.1 Actinomycetes bacterium | reverse complement strand
TAGTCACCAGACACGATCAGTAGTCCGAGACGGGCGAACAGCAGTCGAAACAGCCACGAGAACAGCGAAAGCACCCGACGCAGGGTAGAGACCGAAAACTGCTTCTGACCTGCTGTGACGCGATTCCGGCATGCTCAGGGTGCGCACAGGTGTCTTGAGTACCTTCATCTGTTCGGTGCGGAAGATCTCGTCGAAGCTGGTGGTGAACTGGCTTCCGCGGTCACGGACCAGGGCCCGAGCTTGCTCGAGTCGGTCCGAGTGGGCGAGGAACAGGTTGCGGGCGGCTTGGGTGGTCCACCCTGCGGTTGGGTTGGTTGTGATACCAGCAAAGAAGACTTCGCGGCTGGTCACGTCGATGAAGAACAGCAGGTAGTAGCGGCGCAGGAACGCGGTGTCGATGGTGGCGAAGTCGCAGGCGACGGCGGTTTGGGATCGCAGAAACTGGGTCCAGGTGACATTGGCGCGGTTGGGGGATGGGTCGATATTGTGTTGTTTGAGGATCCGCCACACCGTCGAAGCACCAACGATGTGGCCGGCTCGTTTGAGCTCGCCGGCGATGCGCCGCTAGCCCCAGGTCGGGTTGTCGGTGGCCATCTCCACAATCAGGGACACCAAGGTCGCGTCGGTGGATGGACGGCCGGGGCGTTTGTGGGGTTGGGTCCAATGTCGGGCGATTCGTCTGCGGTGCCAGCGCAGCAGCGTTTCGGGTGTGACGATCCAGCCCTCGCGGAGTCGGCGTGGCAGGGCTGCGGCGATAGCTCCGAGCAGGGTCCGGTCGTCGTCGTTGATTGTGGGCCTGTCGACTTGGCGGCGCAGCATCGTGATCTGGTGGCGTAGCACGATGAACTCAAGGTCTTTCGAGCGGCCGGACCGCACAGCGAGACGTGCGAGCAGGGCCAAGAATCGGTACGGGATGCGAAACATGGCCTGCCAGGGTGGAGGGCAAACGACCTGGTCAGACACTATGACTCGATTTTGGGCACCCACACGATCTGGACTCGCCGTAGGTAGCCGTCTCGCCGTGGTGTTCGACCACCAGCTCGCCGCCCGTGGAGGCCGAGGGCAACATGACAACGAGCGATCCGATCATCTCGTCGCTCTTCTCGGAATCCTGATGGGAGGCGAAGAACTGTCCGGGCTCATAGACGAGCATCGAGTGCAGCTCGGCTGTGAGCGATACGTCCGAGGTCAGGCCAAGAGTTCCGGCGATGTCTGTGAGCATTGGCCGAAGTGTTCGGTTCCACTTGCGCTTGTCGATCTTCACTCGCGATCGAGGGACTTCCCAGGTGTCGCGAACCCGCCGATCGAAGACCGTCTGTTCCCCCTGGCCGTACTTCGCCGGGCGGGCGACCAAACGAAGCTGCTTTGCCTGGCTCGCCGGCACAGGCAGACGAAGCGGACCCACACCCTGGACCTCGATATCGAGATCGCCCACTGGCGTCGTTCGACGGGTCGAGAACGACCCTTCGCTACGTAGATCCCGCAGCAGTCCACCCAGCTTCTCGCGCGGCGTTTGACTCATGCACCGACACTACGCGGCCACCCTGTGTCCGTTGCGACCGCGAGTCTCCTTTCTCCAATGCGGTTGTAAATATTGGAACAATCCAATAATATATATTGTGTGGATTCTGGTTTGGTGTCGCTGGCGGATGCGTCGGAGTTGATGGGCGTTTCGGTCGAGCGTGTCCGCCAGCTCGTCGTGGCGGGTGATCTACCCGGCGTGCGGTTCGGTAATGCGTGGGCTGTGCCGCGCGGTTCGGTGATGGCGCGCCGGCAGTGGTCCAGGCGTCGGGGGAGACCGCTGGGCTGTGTGGGGGCATGGAGGGCGATCGTTGGGGGTGGAGTCGATCTTGGCGATGTCGGCCGCTACCGCAACCGCGGTTCGGTCCGTCGCTTGGCGATGAGCCACGGCGATAGCGAGTTCCTCGCATCCCAGGACGCTGTGGTCGTGTCCGGGGTGCGGGCAGCGATCGAACACGGCGAGCTGCTGCAGCCAGTTGATGCTGTCGACCTGTACGTGCGCGCCGGAGACCAAGACGAGCTATTTGCTCGGGTGGCCGCGGTCGACGACGAGTTGGGCGACAACGTGATCCGCGTGGTGGCCAACGATGCTTGGCCAATTCTCGACTCGGCCACGGTCTCGAGGGGCAAGATTCGGGTGGCGCCGCCCGGCGCGGTGGGGCTCGACCTTGCGGTCTCGGGCGATCCTCGCCACTGGGTGGCGGCCGAGAGCTTGGTCGGTCGTCGTGACTGATGTTCCTTTCGTTTCGTTGCCCGCTCTGATGGGTGGCCAACGCGATTCGTGGAGCGCGCTGATCGAACTCTCGCCGGGTCTGGGTGAGAACTGGACGCTCGCGGGCGGACAACTCGTATTCCTTCACCAGATCGAACGCCAAGCGAGCGATGTTCGCCCCACCGACGACGTCGATGTTGTGGTCGACATTCGTGCTGAACCCTCCGGTCTGCGCCGTGTCCACCAGGTCCTCATCGAGGCCGGATTCGCCCAGGACATGCCCGGGCCAGAGGGAACCGCTCACCGCTACCGGCGAGACGCCGCAACACTCGACATTCTCGCCCCCGACAACGTGGGCGCCCGCGCAAAGCTCATGCTGGGTGCGGGCCGCACCGTCCAAGCGCCCGGCACCACCCAAGCGTTGCGACGAACCGAGACCGTCACGGTCGAGATCGACGGCCAAACCGGCATGATCCGCCGCCCCAACCTCATCGGCGCTGTCGTCGGGAAAGCCGCAGCCGTCATCAAGATCCCTTCACAATCGGCAGCAGCCAGAGCCAAGCACCTCACCGATGTCGACTCGCTCGCCAAGCTCATCGGCGTCGCCGACCGCGAACACAGCGACCTATCGAGAAGCGAGCGAGGTCTCCTGGCAAGACTCGGCGACGCTATCGAACTGAGCGAACTCGCACGCACCTCCCTGCATCGCCTCGCTGCCGATGAGACATGAAGCAACTGTGCCCAGACGAACGCAGCGGCATTCGCCGTCACCAGACCGGACGGTGAGCAGATGATTGCCAGTCTGTTGGTGTATCCAACATTTCATCCAACATAGGTGGCGTCACCAGAGGCCACTCGAGCACACCAGATGGACGGCGGTTCCAACGAAACACCACGTCACAGCACTGTCCGGCACCAATCAGCGGGTTGGAATGTGGTTCATGATCGCTTGGTCTCGGGTTCGAGTCCCGCCGGGCCCACCACCTCTGACCAGGGGCGATGCCCTGCGTGTCGTCTCGGCGGTGGCCAGTGGGACTGGCCAATCCAACATTTTGTCCAACATTGGTGTTGGTTCCTGTACCTCTGGTAGGCGCATTTTGGTGGGTGGAACGCGACAAGACTCTTGAATTGCTCGTGGTGATCGCCCTCGGGATCGCGATTGGTGCTCGTTGGTGTTTCGGTACGGTGTGGGATCTGCTGTCGCAGGGCCAGGACCTCGGTGTCACGCTCGTCGTCGGACCCGATGAGCAGTCCGACTCGGGCAAACAGCAACCGGAACGATGTCCCTGCGAACCAACCACCTCAACAACACCGGAACGATGTCATGGCGGATATGAGGTGGGGTTCAAAAACCGCCTCTCACCTGCTGCGACGCGTTCTCGGCATGCTCAGCCAACGGCGCTCCCCGCTGGCGGGCTGGGGCTGACGCCTGATTCCGGAGTGTGGTTGGTTGGTCAGGCTGCTCGACTGTTGGTGTAGTCGACGCATGCCTGGTGTGGTGTCTTCATTCCTATGGTGGTATGTCGACGTCGTCTGTCGTGCCGTATTTCAATCCATACGAGCCGGATCTAGCGGAGTTCTTTCACAGTGTTCCGCTGGTATCGGTGAGCAGGTTCACATCCATGTTCGTCGCAACGCCTTCCCGGGTGGTCGAACTTCACGATCACGAACCGATCGGGTCGAGGCTCCATGCATTGAGATCAAAGGTTTCGCGGAAACTGACAGCTCCCAGGGGTGTCGACGCAGTGACATCTGCCGCGAGCGTTCGGCGGACGATCACGGAGTCGTCGATCGAAAGCCACATCTCTGTGTCGTACGTACCGTGTGTCGGGTCGTCCTGGGTGCCGACCACAGAAGTGAACTTGAATCGGACCGCATCGACCGCCCGTCCGCCCACGTCGACGGTCTCCGTTCCGACGATCTCGAGGGTGAGCGTCGCAGACAGCTCCCCCGCATTGGACCCCACGGCCGTACAGTCCACCGTGACCGGCGGTTCTCCGACGCTGTCGACCATGTCGGGCCATATGATCCGTATTGGTTCACAGTCCTTTGTGGTGGTCTCGTCCTTCACTCCAATGAACTCGTGGCGGGTGATGAAGCGAGACATCATGAGCGCGTCACCGTCTCGGCAGAGTTCGAGAACGTCGCTGCGTTGCTCGAAAAGGTCGACGGTGAGGTCCTGGCCACATTCGGTGTTGGAAACAGTGTGGGCTGCTTGTGGGGGAAACTCATGCACCGGACCGCCGAGAATGTCGACGTCCTCCGACCCTTCGGCATCCATCGACCAGACGCCGGTCACGAGCGTGATTGGCCCATTTCCATCTGCCTCCGTGGGGGTCACCGGTATGTCGGTGGCGCTGGTTGTGTCGTCAAACTGCTCGGCGAGCACCTCGACGTCAACTGGGTCCGCGCGGTCGCGTACTTCAATAACGACCTTCGCAGCGATGAGGAGGCCGACGAACAGCGCAACGAGCAGAGCCGCTGCTCTTGTCGTTCGGCCTAGCCATCGTCGCTTTTTGACAGTGTCTGTGATGCGGGTCATCGGGCGTTCCTGCCGGGTGCGCCGTTTGGTTTGGGTACCGTCTTGAGGATGGGTGCCACGACGTAGTCACGCATGTAGGTCCTGTGCTGATCCGGGTCGTCGCTGATCGGCGCGAATCCCTGGATCAGAGCGAGCCCGAGTACGCGTTGCGCCAAGAGATGAGCACGTGAGATGACCGCGCCGGAGGTGCCGATGATTCTTCCTGTGACAGATCGACCGCGCTCAGAGAACGCATTGACCAACGCCGGATCAATTCGAATCGTGATCACCATTGCCGAAAGCGAGTCGACAAGCCGGTCGCTGATGCTGGTGCGGTCATCGAGCGACGCTGCGAGGGCATTGGTCCACTCGTCGGTCATTCGCGCGATCATACGGCTCTCCGCGATGAAGTGTGAGGCGGTGTGGGGTTGTCGCTCGATCCTTGAGGGTCCGCTGGCGCGGTCAAAGGCCTCGCCATTCTGCCGGTATCTGACGTCTGTAGAAGGAGAGACCCTTGTCCGTGATTCACGGTAATGCTTGAAGCTGCCGAGAACTCGAGGGTGGTGTCGGGGAGGTCTTGGCGGGGGGTTCGGAGGATGCGATCGTGTGACCGAGGCCCACGATCAGGCGGCGCAATTCGATCGCGGCGGGCGGCCGGCCGGGTCGGAACGTCGGCGCCAGCGCAAAGCTCCAGCCGGGAGAGGGCCACACCGCCCAAACGTTGCGGCGAGCCGAGCTTGTGGCGGTCGAGAACGATGGCCGGATCGGCATGATCGGCCG
>JAAETH010000088.1 GCA_024228575.1 Actinomycetes bacterium | reverse complement strand
GCGGCGCCGCATGGTCGATGAGGAAGTCGTTCTTGGCCCGGGTTTCAGCTCGGTTACCGGCGACGAGCAGCCTCACGATGTTGTGGTGCTGGCGTCGGGCAATCTTGGGCTCGTCTCATTCCCGGCGATACCGGGCAGGGCGAGTTTCGAGGAGCTGGCCAACCGATTCCCAGGACTCATTCTCGGCTTGGCCCAACACCCCGGAGTCGGCTTCGTTCTCGTCCGTTCCGAGACGCTCGGTCCGCTGGCGATCGGTTCCCACGGGGTCCACTATCTGGCTGATAGCCATACGGACGGCCTTGACCCCCTCGAACCGTTTGGTCCCAACACTGGCGACCATCTCCGACGTACCGACTCGTTCCGCAATACCCCAGATCTCCTCGTCAACAGCTTCTACGACCCCGACATCGATGAAGGGGCGGCCTTCGAGGAGCTCATCGGCTTCCACGGTGGGCTCGGCGGTAAGCAGACTGAGCCATTCATTCTCCATCCCAGCACGTTCCCCATCGACGACACCCCGATTGTCGGTGCGACGTCGGTCCATCGACTGTTCAAGGGATGGCTGGCGGCGGCGTCTGAGGGTGCCCTGCCGCCACCGTGGGAGGTGGCCAAGAGCGACCCCTCCCTTGGACCCCCCACCATCCCCATCATGCAACGCCATGACGACAAGGACGGACCGACGAGCTGATCGTCGACACGGCCAACATGACGACCACCAGTCATTCCTCGAGGTTGAGGGTGACCCATAGTGGTGCGTGATCGCTCACTGGGAGCTGTCTCACGACACCAGAGTTTCGACCCACGAAACCACGCCCGAAGAGATGGTCGAGGGTGAATCGCTTTCCGCCTCGCTGGAGTGTCCAGCCCGAAGTCGGCGACAGGTGTTCGGTTCCTGCCCCGGCCATGATCCCGGTGAGTACTTTCACAGCTCGGCTGCTTGCTGTGTTGAAGTCACCACCGACCAAGACCGGTCCTCGTGACCTGGAGGCTGCCGCTCCGGCGATCGCCTCGAATTGCTGCACCCGCTTCCTCATGCTCAACGATGGGGTCTCGGTGTGGACACTTGCAACCTCGACCGTCGCACCTCCGAGCGTTGTCGATGCCCACAAGGCG
>JAAETH010000087.1 GCA_024228575.1 Actinomycetes bacterium | reverse complement strand
TCAGCTGGGGCAATCGCCCTCGTTGAACCGATAGTCGCGGCGATGGCAATGCCCGGCCAGGATGGCTACTGGCTGGTCGCTTCTGACGGTGGTGTCTTCACCTTTGGTTCCGCCAGATTCCTCGGATCGATGGGGGGCGTGCGCCTTGCTGCTCCCGTCGTAGCAGGTCGGGCCACGAGTACCGGCGAGGGATACTGGCTCGCTGCGTCTGATGGTGGTGTGTTCACCTTTGGCGACGCAGACTTCCTCGGTTCCGCGGCTGGGCTGTTGCCCACGGACGAAGCGGTCGTCGATATGGGGGAGCTTGATGGAGGCGGGTACTGGCTGCTCACGAGTCGCGGTCGCTTCATCGACTTCGTTGGCTGAGAACCAGGGGTTCGTTTTCGCTCGGCCGGGCTGTGTCCCATAACTTCTCGGGCAAGATCTGAGAGGAACACATGCCAACCGACGACCCAAGCGGCATCGACTCCACGTCGGTGACACCATGGCTGCTGGCCCATGTGCCAGGCAGCGAGGCCCCATTCGCGTTCGACCAGATAGCCGGCGGGGCATCGAACCTCACTTTCCGCGTCACCGATGGGCATGGAAGGAAGGTCGTGTTGCGGCGACCTCCGATGGGGCACGTTCTGGCAAGCGCCCACGACATGGGTCGTGAGTTCCGGATCATCGATGCCCTGTGGCCGACCGACGTGCCGGTGCCCCGGCCATTCGGACTCTGTGCCGATGAGGCCGTCAACGGTGCCGACTTCTATGTCATGGATTTCGTCGAGGGCTCGATCGTGTTCGATCTGGCCGATGGCAATGCCGTCGATCGGGCGCTGCGCCCAATCATGACCGACTCTCTGGTCGACACACTCGCCGTGCTGCACACGGTCGACCCCGACGATGTTGGGCTGGGCGACCTGGGTAGGAAGGCCGACTACTGCGGTCGGCAGCTGCGCCGCTGGAAGCGTCAGGTCGACGAGGGTTCGGATCGCGACCTGCCGTTGGTGACCGAACTCCACGACCGGATGGCCGCCACGATGCCAGGGCAGCAGGGCGCGGGCATCGTCCACGGCGACTTCCGGCTCGACAACTGCATGATGAGCCACGACGGTTCCGTCGCGGCTGTGCTGGATTGGGAGCTTTGCACCCTCGGAGACGTGTTGGCCGACCTCGCCGGAATGGTCATGTGGTGGGGCGATGAGACCGGGGTCGGGCGGCTTTCCGAGACGCCGACCCTGGCCGAGGGCTTCGGAGACGCCAGCCATGTGATCGAGCGGTACGGCGAAACATCGGAGCGCGACCTGTCCGATCTGCCCTGGTATGTGGCGTTCCAGTACTGGCGGTTGGCGTGCATCAGCGAGGGAGTGCGGGTGCGATTCGCGGCCGGGGTCATGGGTGAGACCGATCGTGAAACCGACGAGTACGGCGACAGCATCACCTACCTGCTCGAGAGGTCGAAGGCCGTTCTTGATGCCGACACGCTCGACTGAGCGCAGGGGATCATAGAATTTCTCCGGTTTTGTACCGTTTACGTTTGTAATGAGAACGTGTGTTCGGTATAGTGTTTGTATGGATTCAGTGGCTGCGACAGTTGAGGTGGGGGTGGTGGGTTCGTCTGTTCGTGTTGTGGTTGAGATGTTGTCGTCTGATGATCTGATCGGTCTCGATTTGGGGTCGGTGGAAGCGATTCTTGGTGAGGTGAG
>JAAETH010000086.1 GCA_024228575.1 Actinomycetes bacterium | reverse complement strand
CGCGGTTTCGGGGAACAGGTCACAGACCGCAACATGGCATCCCTCGGCTGCGAGCTGTCGAGCCAGGGCTCGGCCCATCCCGTCTCCTCCACCGGTGACGACTGCGATCTTGTTGGCAAAGTCCATGGATCATCGTCGCGCGCGTTTGGCGGGGACGCATCCTGTAGGCGCTACTAGGGTTCTGGCGATGGAGACTTCAAAAGGGCTTGACTACGTCCGTGGAAACAGCCGGGCAGTGATTCTGACCACCAGAGCCAGTGGGGCACCGGCCCTGGCCCCGGTCACGGTTGGCGTCGTCGATGATCAGATCGTCATGAGCACTCGGGAAACGGCGTACAAGGTTGGCCATCTGCGCCGCCAGCCTGAGACCTCATTGTGTGTGTTCCCCGATAAATGGCTGGGGCGCTGGGTCCAGCTCAACTGCCGGGCCGAGGTCATCAGCCTGCCCGACGCCATGGAGACCCTCGTCGAGTACTACCGGACACTCAGCGGCGAGCACCCCGATTGGGATGACTACCGCCGGGCCATGACCGAAGACCAGCGCTGCATCATCCGCTTCGAGATCCTCTCCGCCGGCCCCGATGTGATGGGCTAGCAGCCGGCTCGTTGGCCCGGGTTGGCTGTCCTGGTTGGCGGTCTCGGACGGGGGTTGCTCAGCGGAGGGAGATGCCGGCGGTCTTCGTCTCGAGATATTCGTCGAGGCCTTCGTGGCCTCCCTCGCGGCCGAGCCCTGAGTCCTTCATCCCGCCGAAGGGAACCGAGGCCGACGTCGGGTTCACATCATTGATGCCGATGATCCCGAAGCGGAGGGCCTCGAAGGCGGAGAGGGCGGTCTTGAGGCTCTCGGTGTAGACATAGGCGGCCAGCCCATAGTGGGTGTCATTGGCCATGGTGATGACCTCGTCGACGTCGTCGTAGACGATGACGGGGGCGACGGGCCCGAACGTCTCCTCCCGGTAAACGGTCATGTCGGGGGTGACGTCGGTCAGCACCGTTGGAGCGTAGAAGAAGCCGCGGTCGAGGCCGTCTTCGGTCATGCGGTGACCGCCGACGGGGACCCCGGCACCCTTTTGTTGGGCGTCATCGACCTGAGCCGCGACCTTGGCCACGGCGGCATCGTTGACGAGGGGGCCGACCCCGACCCCGTCGTCCATCCCGTTGCCGGTGACGAGACCGGTGACCCGCTTGGTCAGGGTGGTGACGAAGGCGTCGGCGGCATCGCGGTGGACATAGAGACGGTTGGGGCTGATGCAGGCCTGGCCGGCGTTGAGGAACTTGAGGGCGGCTGCCCCCTTGGCTGCGTTGTCG
>JAAETH010000085.1 GCA_024228575.1 Actinomycetes bacterium | reverse complement strand
GAGAATCAGCAACTCGGCGTGCCGTGGGACCGCCTGAAGGGGTTCGACCGGCGTCTCCAAGAGTTGTGCGGTTTCTCGGTGTACAGGGGCGTGTACGGCCACATCGACAACCACGACCCGATCGAGCTGCTAGGGCGCGACCGGGGCAAGCCGATGGTCTGGGAGGCCAGCGACCGGGTGATGGCTAGGCAGGTGGAGCGCCAGGAGTAAACCTGACACACCATCCTCGGTACCAGGGCCGTCTCGAACCTATCGAGGCACACCACAACCGTCAGTCGGCCACCGTCACTGACCGGCTGGCGGCCGCCGCCGGGCCGGCTTGTCCCGAACCTCCGACGATGCTCGGTCCTATTCATCGTCGGTAGTCGGGGAGTATGCAGATCATTCGTTTGGGCGAGGGGCAGGCGGCCTCGGGTCCATCGCTTGTCGTACTAGCGGAGGGCGTCGAGTGCGCCGAACTCCTGTAGTAGCGAGCTAGACGGCTCGACAGAGTTGGGCCGTGGTGTGCAGTTCCGAATCATGATTTCGCCTGATTACGGCCACGAACCGAACCTCTAGGTTCGCTCCAAATAGCAGCGGACTAGGGAGTGATTCCAATGACACGGACCGTCGATCGCCCAATAACGCCATGACGACGGACAACGTGAATATCGGAGCCGGGGGACCAATCTCGGCTGACGTCGAGGACGTGTCGGTGCCCCTCTATACGCGCACGCGAATCATTGCCCTCCTGGTCATCGGTGTCCTGGTGCTGGGTCTTGCCTATTTGCGATTCGCACCCGGCGATTCCTCGGTGTCGGTGCCCGACGGGGCGCAGGCCGGTGATCTGATCCTGGAGCCCTGCACATACGGGACCGAGGACGGAAGCTACGACGCTGATTGCGGCACGCTCATCGTTCCCGAGAACCGCTCGGATGACGGGTCCCGCCTGATCGCGCTGCCAG
>JAAETH010000084.1 GCA_024228575.1 Actinomycetes bacterium | reverse complement strand
TGAGGCCAGTAGCGCTGCGACGTCATGGCACACGATCACTGTTGTCAGCGACGCACTGGGTGGCGGCTCCGAACTCGTCGGTGCACTCTGGGTTCTCGGAGCCAGCGTTGTTGCTCACCGATCGGGCAGGCTCCCAACGACACTCATCTTCCTCGGATACTTCATCGCGATGGCGGGAATCCTCACGGTGCTTCCGCAACTAAGCGTCTTCCAGTCTGTGTTCGGCCTCACGCAAATCCCCTGGTTCGGATGGATCGGCATGCTGTTGATACGGGAAGCCAAAGGGGGATCCGGTGACATGTGAAACCAACCTACGAAAGCATCGTGCGCAGGGGTCGGGAGACCTCCTTGTCGTAGTCGATCGGCCCGCCGCTCCAGAACAAGGCTCGGGAATCACCGTTCGTGCGCTCGCGTAACCGGCGTGATGCGTGGCTGGGGTGAGCGAAAATGTTCCACTCGACTAGGCACCGTCGGCCCCATCACTTGGATGCCTCCGTCGAACAGGCGTACGAGTGATATCGAGCGAGCGATACGTGTAGATGCCGGACGGTCTGCCGCCTTGAGACGTGAGCATTATCGAGCTGTGAGTATTGGCCGTTGCGTCCCCGAACGGTTGCAATGATTGTTGATCAGCGAGGGCTGCCATCTTGCTGACAGCAGCCTGAAGTCCAACCGAGCCCTGGAAGCCGGAAAGGGCGGGAGTCGAGAAACGGGCTCTTGGCGCCATAGAGACACGACGTCTGCCCGACCCAACACTCGCAGATTCTCATCCGACGAGAGCGCCGCCGCCACGAGGCATGGGAGCTAGCCAGTGTTGAAGCTCTGAACCAGTTAAGGACGTTCAGCCCTGCTGGCCTTCCGCGCCAACCGGGACGATGGTGATCATGGGTGTTGCCCAGGTGCTCGCTCGACTCGTTCTTCCTTCGTTGCTGGCTGTCGTGGTTGCCGTGTTCTTTGTCATGTCGGAGCCCGCCCCCGCTCGAGCAGGTATCGACTTGCCGGGAGGCTCCTTCGATAGCACTCGCTTGGTTGAGTGCCCGATCGAGGTGCCCAATGCCGTAGAGGTCGAATGCGGGGAGCTGGTCGTGCCCGAAGACTACGACCAGCCAGGTGGCATGACGCTTCGGCTCCCCTACATCATTCTCCGCAGTAGAAGCGCGGTTCCCGAGCCCGATCCGCTCATCTTCACCGCTGGGGGCCCCGGATCCAGCTCACTCGACTCGGTCTGGTTGTTCGCTGACTCCCGTCTACGGGATGATCGAGACATCATCGTCTTCGAGCAGCGAGGCAATCGGTACGCCGAGCCGGCGCTGATGTGTGACGCATCGGTCTGGTGGGAGGAGACTGCGGGGCACACGCCTTGCCTGGATTCGATCCGGGTACGGGGAATCGATATCTCCCAGTACTCCACGGACAACATCGTCCGCGATGTCGTCGTCCTTCGTGAGGCTCTCGGTTACGAGCACTGGAATCTCTATGGTGGCTCGTTCAGCACATTGGTGATGTTGCTGGTCATGGACGCCGATCCGAGCGGCACCCGCAGTGCGATCTTGCAGTCGGTGAGACCCCCGAGTGAGACGACGTTCGCTCACGAGGCGGACTCACCGTTGCGGGCGATCGAGCAGATGTTCACCGATTGCGCGGCCAATGCCCAATGCGCAGCTTCGTATCCCGATCTGGCCGACGACTTCTTTGCCCTCGTGCGGCGCCTGAACGCAGAACCGGTCGAGATCGAAATCGAGAGCTCGACAGTAGGAGGGCCGATCCCCCTCGCAATCGACGGCCACCGGTTCATCGACTGGATCGCAGTCAACGCTCTCTACGGACCGGTATTCCCTCACTACGATGCCGCCTACCTACCTCTGCTCATCAATGAAGTCAGCCGGGGCAATACCAGACCCCTCGAGATTGCGGCAGAGAGTTCCTGGAAAGGGAGCATCGAGAACCCCACTTGGGCCTGGGGCCTGATGTTCGCGATCAGCTGCCAGCAAGACCTGCCAGCCGTAGGGACCTCGAGGCCCGAAGCCGACCTGGCTGCCAGCGAACGCCTCGATGGCTTTGCCCGGACGGCCTCCCAGCGCGAGATCTGCGCTGCGTGGGATCTTGCCCCACTACCTCCCGCTGGGACCGACTATGTGCGCAGTGACGTGCCGACGCTGGTGCTCGCCGGCTCCTACGATCCGGTCACGCCGCCGGTTTGGAGCAGGACGACAGCCGAGCACCTGACGAACAGCACGTACATCGAGTTCCCAGGTCGTGGTCACGACGTCACCTCAGACAATCCGTGCGCGGCAATGCTCGAGGCGCTCTTTCTGGCCGATCCCATGACGGAGCTGGACACGAGCTGTGTCGAGACATCCCCGGGACCCTCGTTCGCCATACCCGATGACGTCTATCGGGCGCCGGGCCTGGCTCGCAGTGGCCACGACGTCAGCCTCGGTTCACCTGGGGGAGTTGCCTGGATCGAGGCCCTCGCAGCCGTGGGCGTCTACGGCACGTTCTTGCTCGCAGCGTTCCTGGTGATACTGGGGCTCTGGCTGGCAAGCAGCCGTCACAGGACCCGAAGAGTGGACCGGACGGCCATGGTCGCGTACGGGCTGGCCTTGCTGGTCGCGGTGACGACCATCGCCATGGCCCTCCTAGTGACGCAGCTCAACGATGACTACGCCAGCCGTGGCGCCTTGGCCTTTTCGCTCGGGCCGAGTCGTGACCTCGCCTCCGCCGTGCTTCTGGCCTGGATCTCGCCCTTGGCCGGAGTGTTGATCTTGGCCCTCGCCGTCATGACCATTTGGGCGTGGCTCACCCGGCGCTGGCATAGCGGGTTCCGGATCCTGACCACGATGACCGTGCTCTGCTCACTTGTCATGGTCATGCTCGGCGTGCGATGGGACTTGTTCACGATGCTGGTGTAAGACGCCGGCTCGACCCGACGGAGGCCACGGTGGCGTTCACCGACTAGCCCGATGACGACAGGCGGGTTGCAGTGATCAGATCGATCGGCCCTGTCTTCTGTCCGGGACTCGACCCGAAGCGCCGGCTGACAACTCCCAGACTCGGATTCTCCGCAGCTGAGCCGGCAGCGATCGCACCCGACGACAGATCGGACCCGGGCCCGCCAACGACTAACGACTGACGCTCGATATCACCTCTTCACAATCACGAACCCACGCGCTGAAGAACCGGCAGGGAGGACGCTCTCACCGATCGGAAATCTCAGGTCGCGCCTCGAATCGTGGTCTTGACCGCCCACTGTCGTTGTGTCGTCATCTGACCGTCGTTGCCGAGCACGTGGAAAGTGCCGCGCGGTTGTGCTTGTTGGCTGTTGACGATCAGCGTTATCGAGTGGCACAGCGCCGGCCTCGGAGTGCGACCGATGTGGGGCACGGAGGCAGGCCCATCGCCATGACCAGGCGTCGAGGCGTACTGGACGCGGGGGCGCGCTCGTCGGCTGCGCTGGTGTCGGGACCTCGGACTCTGGTGGCGTCGGCGGGTCCGGGCAACGCTGATGCACAAACACAGACGAGAGGTGTCCCGTGTCAAGTGAGCCGCCCTCCCCACAGCCGATCGGCGGAGACCGAGAGCCAACCCGTCCGGTTCCCCAGCCCCCAGGGGCCCAGCCGCCAGCTCCGGCGCCGGACGGGAGGCTGCAGATCACCGATGCCTTCGGCTATGGCTGGCGGAAGTTCATGGAGAGACCGGCGCTGTGGCTGTTGGTAGCACTGGCCGAGGTGTTCGCGGGGGCGGTGATCAGTTGGCTCATACAGGTCACGAACAACTCCGGCGGAAGTCTGGTGTTCGTGCTGTTGCAGTTCGTTGTCAGCAACGTCATTGGCTACACGCTGCTGGTCATGGCCCTACACGCGGTGAACGGCAGAGAGGTTCGCCTCCCCGACTACCGGGCCGAGTTCAACCTGATCGCCACCTACACGGTGGGCAGTTTCCTCTACTTCGTCGGCGTCACCTTCAGTCTGATCTTCCTGATCGTGCCCGGCATCATGTTTGCTGTCGCCTACTACTTCTACGGTCTGATCATTGTCGACACCGGGGCCGACCCGATCACTGCCTTCAAAGAGGCGAGGATGCTGAGCAAGGGCAAGCGCTGGCCCCTCTTCGGTGCCGGCCTCTTAGCCACCTTGATCACTATCCTCGGCCTCATCGCCTGCGGCATCGGGATCCTGCTGACGATCCCGGTCAATAGCATTGCCGCTGCCCACATCTACCATCAGCTCCGGCGTCAACCTATTGCGGCCTGAGGCAACGGTGCCGATGCCCTCCACGCCTCGAGATCGACTTGGAGGCCCTGCCGTCGGCTCCGGCGTGGTGGGAGGCCTCACTATCACCCACCTCCCGGCTGGTATCCGGGCGGCGGCCACCCCTCGTCCCAGGACGACCTAGCAGATCATGTAGGCCTCCCTGACTACCCCGAGTTCCGGGCCAACCTTCATGGGCTGCGTCACTCACGAACAGCTCATAGGATCGAGCGCCGATCGCCAATCCGGAACGCCGATTCCGCTACGGTGACTCTCAGCCTGGGCCCTGGTGTTTGGGCTATGTTCCTACGCTGAGGCGATGAGAGGCAGGGCATCTGATGGCAGGCAAGTTCGAGCTCTACAAGGACAAGGCAGGCAAGTTCCGTTTTCGGTTGAAGGCGAGCAACGGTCAAATCATCGCCGTGGGCGAGGCTTACGAAACCAAGGCGTCGGCCCGAAACGGCATCGACTCCGTGAAGCGCCACGCCCCAGACGCCGCGGTCATCGACGACATCTGACAACTCACCACACCTCCATGGGGTCGGCTGATCTGATCCACCGAGCCCAACAGCCGACCCGTCGAAGGTCCACGCCGAGAACACACCGGCCAGCTTCCTGGGGTCGGTGTTGTCGAGCACTCGGGTTGTGACCGGTATGCGTGCGTGTGATTGCAAGGAGATGATCCGCCGATCCTGAGCATCACGGGTCTGTTTGCTAGCGCCTTCGATCCCGTGCAGCTGTGGGGGACGTGAGGTAGCGTCGCGCGGACTGGTTGGGTCAACTGGTAGGAGGGTTCAAAGTGGCCGACGAGATCTATATCCACGACGGCGCGAGTGATGAGCTTGAGCGCGAGCGCTTCGATTTGATGGCCAAGTTGTACGACGCGGCTACCCACGACCTGCTGTCGTCATCGATCGATCTGGCGGGCGCTCGTGTTCTCGAAGTGGGCGCCGGCACAGGGCGGGTTGCCGAGTGGCTTGGGGACCAGGTCGGTCCCGATGGTCAGGTGATCGCCACCGACATCGATCTGCGGTTTCTCTCGGCCCTTGATCATCCTCAGGTGGTGGTCAAGGAGCACAACATCGTGACCGACCCGATCAACGACGGCCCGTTCGACCTCATCCACGGCCGGTTCGTCCTGACCCATCTCTTCGCCCATGCCGAGTTGCTGATCGAGAAACTGGCTGAGGCTCTCGCCCCCGGTGGATGCGTGGCATTCGAAGAAGCCGACTACGGGACCAACTGGGCGGCTGACCGAGATCATCCGCGGGCGCAGGCCTGGTCAGTGTTTGCCGGGGAGCCCCCTCGAATTCTGCGGGAGGCGGGAGCGATTGACGCCGAGTTCGGCCGGCGACTCCCACCGTTGTTCCACAACAGCAGTCTGACCGGCGTGAAGTCGAGCGCCCGCTACGACATCAGCGCGCCGGGGAGCGATTGGCACCGGTTCCACGAACTCAGCCTGCGGTCCAACCGCCCGGTCGCTTCTCAAGTCCCAGGGCTCAAGGACGAGTGGTGGGACATCATGCTCGAAGCCATGGGCGATGAGACCTTCCACTTCGGTGAGATGACCGTGGTCCGGTCCGTCGGCTACAGGCAACGGTGACGGCCACAGACCAATCCTGGTCCAAGAAGCCAACGCTGCGGCAGATTGTCCGGAAGATTTCCGGCCGCTCGGGTGGCCGGTGAGTTGCGATGTCGATTGTCGTCGACCACCCTGCAAATCGTGAAACCTGCGGATTTCATCTGGAATCGGGCCTGCCGGCCCTCGGAGTCGACCGAGATCTCGGAACGAGAAGGCGATCGTTCGCTAGCCGCCATGCTGTTGGTGCATGGGCTGGTCATGAACGGTGGACCATGGGGAGCGATCGAGTCTTGCGACGGCGACGAGCTGTCGGCGGCAGCGGCCGGATATCGCTATTTCGGTCTTGAAACCGGTGCTGATCTGATTGACCGCCTAGCTGCAGCGCTGATCGACGTGCCTGTAGACGATGGCAAGTTCGAGGCGGAATGGAATGACGCCTATTCAGGAGCTGTGTCAGGCGACGACGTGTTGGTCGTGGCGTTCGAGGCTCGGCACCGCGATGTGCCAGAAGACTTCGCCCCGCGGGATGGATAACTTCGGTAGGCCACGCATAACCGGCGTTTCCGACCGGGTGTGGTGCCCGGAAATCTTCGTGCACGCCGAGGCGCAATCGCCTCCCACGAGCGATAGAGCGGCACCTGCAAGCGGTTTGGTGCATGGCGGAGTGAAGCTGCTGTTCTTCACACAGAGCGATGGTC
>JAAETH010000083.1 GCA_024228575.1 Actinomycetes bacterium | reverse complement strand
GTGTAGTCGCCCAGCTCGATGTGTTCACGATTCGCCCATGTGACTTCATTGCGAGGGTCGGTCGGAATCCGGAACTCGCGGAACGACAGGTCGAGGGCGTCGAATGCCAGCAGACGGCCTCTGAGGACATCTCCCAACCCCAACAACACCTTGATGGCCTCCAACGCCTGGAGAGACCCGATGATGCCGGGTAGCACACCCAGAACACCGGCCTCGGCACAGTTCGGAGCGAATTCGGGCGGCGGTGGCTCGGGTAGAAGGTCGCGGTAGGTGGGGCCGTCCTTTGGGTCGAAGACACTGACCTGGCCTTCGAATCTGAAGATGGAACCATGGACGACCGGAATTCCCAGCTTCACGGAAACGTCGTTCAGCAGATAGCGCGTCGCGAAATTGTCGGCACCATCGACGATGACGTCCCAACCCTCGACGATCTCGAGTGCATTGGTGCCATCCAGCCACTCGGGAATGGCCACGACCTCGACGTCGGGGTTCAGTTGGGTCAAGGTCAATCTCGCCGAATCGACCTTTCGTTGCCCCAGCCGCGACGTGTTGTGCATGACCTGGCGCTGGAGATTGGACTCGTCGACGACATCGAGGTCGACGACACCGATGCGACCGACGCCCGCGGCCGCCAGGTAGAGCCCGGCGGGGGAACCGAGCCCTCCGGCACCCACGAGCAGCACGGACGAGTCGAGCAGGCGCCGCTGACCATCCTCGCCGACCTCGGGTAGCAGGGTATGTCTGCGGTAGCGGGCCATCTGAGAACCCGAGAGCCGATCGGGCACTTGGAAAGCTCGTCCTTCGCTCTTCCAGCCATCGAAGCCGCCCGACATGGACAGGGCATTCGAATAACCCAGGTCGGCGAGGGTATTGGCCGCAAACACGGACCGCACACCGGTTGCGCAGTACACAACAATTCGCGACCGGCGGTCTCCGATGGCCGATTCGACGGTGGTCTCGAGCAGGCCCCTGGGGATTGTCAGCGCTCCTGGCAGCACACCCTGCGCTGTCTCGTCGGGTTCGCGTACGTCGAGCAGAACGACCTCGGACTCGTCGACGAGACCCGCCACGGTCGCCACGTCGATCTCTTCGACGCGGACTCGTGCGGCCTCGAGAAGCTCACGATACGTCGACATGGCACCGACGGTACTGATGGCGCAGCGAAATGGCACTCGTTTTGAAGCACCATGGCGTCACCGGTTCTGCATCGATACGAATTGCCGCTCAAGTCGCCCTTCGGTGCAGGCCGATGTTTCTTCTCGTCATGCGACGATCGATACGTTTCCTCACAGCGGCTCTGGCACTGCTCGTGCTGTCCGCCTTGCAAAACACGACCGAAGTCGCCGCGGCGCAGTCGAACGACACCGAAACAGCGGTAGCCCTCGGGTCGGTCCGTGACACACCCGCAGAGCAGGTCTTGTTCGACGCCCTCAACACGACGCGTGCTGAACACGGTCTCGCGCCCCTCCAACGCGATCCGGCTCTCGACCAGATCGCCATCGAATGGACGACAGAGATGTCTCCGTCGGGATCGCTTTCTCACCGAGGCGATCTGCGCCAGCAGGTCGAGTCCAGGGTGACCTCCGAGTGGATGCGGATCGGCGAAAACGTCGGCTGGGGACCATCGGCAGAGTGGCTCCACGGCGCCTTCTTCGATTCCGCCCCTCACAGGGCGAACATGCTCGGCGACTACAACCGTGTCGGAATCGGCGCCCTACTCGAGGACGACGGCTACGTCTGGGTGACCGTGAACTTCCTCGATGGGCCCGATCTGCCCAACCCGATCCAACCTTCACCCAACCCGATCGAGGGTCTATCGGCCGACGCCTGGGCCGTTTCGCCTGACGGAGTTGTGACCCCCGTTGGTGATTCCCCTTTTCTAGATGACCCTTCGGGGCTTCCGCTGCAACAACCAGTCGTTGGAATTGCGTCAACCCCGACCGGTGACGGCTACTGGCTCGTCGCCAGCGACGGCGGCATATTCGCCTACGGCGACGCCCGGTTCCACGGCTCCACCGGAGCGATCGCCCTCAACCAACCCATCGTCGGCATGGCACCAACCGCCACCGGTGACGGCTACTGGCTCGTCGCCAGCGACGGCGGCATATTCGCCTTCGGCGACGCCCGGTTCCACGGCTCCACCGGAGCGATCACGCTCAACCAACCCATCGTCGGCATGGCACCAACCGCCACCGGTGACGGCTACTGGCTCGTCGCCAGCGACGGCGGCATATTCGCCTTCGGCGACGCCCGGTTCCACGGCTCCACCGGAGCTCTGTCGCTCGCAGCGCCGATCGTCTCGATGGCATCAACTCCGAGCGGCAACGGCTACTGGCTCGTCGCCAGCGACGGCGGGGTCTTCACGTTCGGCGACGGGGGCTTCGCGGGAAGCGCCTCTGGTTCGGGTGGCTCGGTGGTAGGTATGACCCCTGCCGACACAGGGTCGGGCCTCGACTACTGGATCTATCTGAGCGACGGCCGTGCACTGGGTTTCGGTGACGATGCCACCGCGTCAAGCCCCGTGCTCGACTCGACAGCGAGCATCACCGGGGTCGCAGTTCGACGAGGCTGACCGGAATCGGTTCCGAAGAGGGTCTACCAGAGCTCTGGCAGGATCTGCCCGATCGCTCCCCTCACCACGACCTCGGCGAGGTGGTCCATCTCGGTCGGTTCGCCGTTGACGATGATGACCGGAGCACCACGTCCCGCAGCGATGGGCACAACTCCGGCGATCGGGTAGACGCCCAGGGTCGTGCCGATCGTGAGCATCAGATCGCACTCGTGGGCGGCGACCTGCGCTCGCTCGATGTCCTCCGACACAAGGGACTGACCGAAGCTGATGGTGGTCGACTTGAGAATGCCTCCACACTCGGGACACTCGGGGTCGTCCTCGCCACCTCGGATGCGATCGAGGGCCACCGACATCGGCGCCTCGTAGCTACACGACAGGCAGCCCACGTTGCGAACACTGCCGTGGATCTCGACGATTCGTTCAGGGGCCGACCCGGCTGCGTGGTGCAGCCCGTCGACGTTCTGAGTCAGTAGCGACCGCAGCTTCCCCTTGCGCTCGAGTCGAACGAGAGCCCTGTGTGAGTCGTTCGGTTCAGCGCTCCACGTCCGGGAGTCGAGACGATTCCGCCAGGCTGCGACTCGAATATCGCGATCGGCGACATAGTTCTGGATGGTCGCCCGCTTCTCCGCGCCCGGGTTTCTCGTCCACACACCCTGGGGCCCTCGGAAATCGGGAATGCCCGAGTCCGTGGAAATGCCGGCCCCCGTCAGGACAGTGATGCGCTTGGCTTCCTCGATGAGCGAGCGGGCATGTTCCATCAGATCTGGATCAGGTACGTCGTAGGTCACGACGGCAAGTTTGGCCAACCGGGCGCGTCGGGGCCACTCGGCCCACGGAATCGGCATCACACAACAAGGGATTGCATTTCTGAAAGGATATGAAATATACTGTTGTCCGGTTCTCCGAATACCCACTTCCCCCGATCAGTTGAACCACCTCGAAACGGGGCACGCCGTGGGGCGCAACACCAACAACTCACTCGACCTGGACTGTGGCCGGATCGACCTGACCACCTGGTCCGATCCGGTGATCGATCAACTCGGCCACGACTGCAGGTCGACCTACGCCGAGACCTTCTGGCTCGGCCAGCTCGGGCCATCAACCCTCTGGTTGTTGCGTCTGGCCGCCAATCGCCTGGAGAACGAACCCGACGGTGCCGTGGTCCCAATCGACGTCGCCGAGACGGCGGCCTGTCTGGGACTGGCGTGGAATGGCGGCCGGAACTCGCCGTTCAATCGGACCATAGAGCGAGCCGTCAGGTTCGGGCTGGCCAGGCCAACCGACCCTCACACGCTGGCGATCAGGCGAAGGCTGCCTCCACTGACCCAGCGCCAGATCGCGCGGCTTCCCCAGCGGATACGCCAACTTCATGCTTCGTGGGTGACGGCGGCCGCGAATCAGAACTCCGAGACGAGTTCGAGCAAGGTGCGGACACCAAATCCGGTTCCACCCTTTGGGCACACCTCGGACGCCTCCTCGGTCGCGGCTGGGCCGGCGATATCGAGGTGAACCCATGGGTGTTCGTCGACGAACTCCTGCAGGAACAACCCGGCGGTCAGGGTCCCACCCCAACGGCCCGCACCGATGTTCTTGAGATCGGCCACGTCGGAGTCAAGCTGCTTGCGGTACTTGTCGGGCAACGGTAGGTGCCAGACCTGCTCCGATGCCGCCGCGGCCGCTTCCTCGACCTTCTCGACGAGATCGTCGTCGTTGCCCATCAGGCCGGCGATGTCCATTCCCAGGGCGACCACGCAGGCACCGGTGAGCGTGGCCAGATCGACTATCGCATCGGGTTCCATCTCGGCAGCGAGGCTCAGGCCATCGGCGAGAACAAGCCTGCCCTCAGCATCGGTGTTCAGCACCTCGACCGTCTTGCCGTTGCGGGCGGTGAACACATCGCCGGGCATCAGCGCGGTCGGTCCCGGCTGATTGTCGGTGCAACAAGCGATACCGATGACATTGCAGTTCGGAGCGACAGCCGCGATCGCTGCCGCGGTTCCGACGACGGCCGCAGCGCCACCCATGTCGGTCTTCATGTTCATCATGCCCTCACCCGGCTTCAGCGACAGGCCACCGGTGTCGAAGGTGATTCCCTTGCCGACGAGAACGATCGTCCTCTCGGCACCGTCTGGACGCCAGGACCACTTGATGAGCCGAGGTTCGTGAACCGATCCGGCGTTCACAGCCAGAAGACCGCCGAGACGTTCTTCGCGGATCCTCTCGACGTCCCAGACCTCGATGTCGACGGCAGAACCCTCGACTGCGGCCACCGCCGCGGCAGCGAGGTCTGCGGCTCGCAGAGTCCCACCCGGTCGATTGACGAGATCGCGAGCCAATGCCACACCGGAAGCGACTCCAGAAGCGCGCTCTACCGCAGCGTCGGTGTCGACACCATCGGGAACCGACAGCACAACCCGGGAAAGGGCTGCTGGGTCCTTTGGCGACCCCTTCAACTCCTCGAACCGATAGGAGGCGAGCAATACACCCTCGATGGCAGACTCGAGGGCGCTCTGAGCGCCGACGGCATCGGCGGATTCAACCACCAACGCGGACGAAACGCTCTCGAGAGACGAGACCGCTCCGTACATGGAAGCGGCGCGTTCCCTGATCGAGGCTCGAGTCGCCTCGTCGTCTCCGAGACCAATCAGGACGGTGGCTTGGCCTCCGGTCGAGGTCACCAACTTCTGGCCGGGTTTGGCCTCGAACTCGTTTGCCTTCAGCAACACCTCGTCGACGCCTGCGGACTCGAGCCCGGCAGGGGCAATACCTCTCTCGACAGCGGCAACCGGCACGTCCATGTCGCCGGAAACGAACTCAAATCCGGAGGTCTCGAAGGTGATGGGCATGGGCTGATCCTCCAGATGCGCGCGGGTTTCGACTTCGACAGGGATTGCCGTTCCGAATCACTATGCGGCGGGTACGGTCACTCGATGACCATCGACCGTACCCTTATCGAGCAAAGCAACACAGACAAGCTCGAAAGAGTCTGTGTCTACTGCGCCTCG
>JAAETH010000082.1 GCA_024228575.1 Actinomycetes bacterium | reverse complement strand
TCGACCGAACCCATTGCGTTTCACCGACAGTCGAAGGGCGCTGAACGTCCGCTGGTCCGGTCGGCCGTCGAGTACCTGGTCGGCGAGCAGAATCATCCCCGCACAGGTTCCGAACACAGGCATTCCCGACCCCACCAGGCCGGCGATCGGGTCGAACAGTTCGCTCGACTCGAGCAGCATCGACATCGTGGTCGACTCGCCGCCGGGCAGGATCAGCGCCTCGACTCTTTCGAGGTGGTGGGGCCTCCTGATATCGACTGCCGTGTGGCCGAGCGACTCGACCATGTGACGGTGTTCTCGGGCAGCACCCTGCAGCCCGAGAACCCCGACCCTGACGCAGTGTTTGGCTTTCATCACAATCGCCTTCTGGTCGGGCCTTCGGCCCGCCACCGTGCGGCTCGCGCGGCTCACCAGCCCCGCTGGTCGAAGCGGGTCTCGAGCGTGCCGATCTCGAGGCCTGGCATCGACTTGCCGAGTCCGGTGCTGACCTTCGCCACGATCGAGGGATCGTCGTAGTGGGTGGTCGCCTCGACGATGGCCTTGGCCCGCAGAGCCGGATCGTCGCTCTTGAAGATGCCGGACCCGACAAATACGGCCTCGGCGCCCAACTGCATGACAAGCGAAGCGTCGGCGGGAGTGGCCAGGCCACCGGCGCAGAACATGGGGACCGGCAGCTTGCCCGTCTCGGCGATCTCCTCGACCAGGCCGTGAGGAGCCTGCAGCCGCTTGGCCCAATCGAACAGCTCGGCGGAATCGGCCTGGGTGATCTTTCGGATGTCACCGAGGATCGACCGGAGGTGACGAACGGCCTCGACGACGTTGCCGGTGCCGGCCTCGCCCTTCGAACGAATCATGCAGGCACCCTCGGAAATCCGACGGAGTGCCTCGCCGAGGTTGGTGGCCCCGCACACGAACGGAACGGTGAACGCCCACTTGTCGACATGGTGAGCTTCATCGGCGGGGGTCAGGACCTCTGACTCGTCGATGTAGTCGACGTCGAGCGACTGGATGACCTGTGCCTCGGCAAAGTGACCGATGCGCACCTTGGCCATGACCGGAATGGTGACGGCCGCCTGGATGCCCTGGATCATCTCGGGGTCACTCATGCGAGCCACACCACCATCGCGGCGGATGTCGGAAGGCACACGCTCGAGCGCCATGACGGCGACGGCGCCGGCATCTTCGGCGATCGTCGCCTGCTCGGGATCGACGACGTCCATGATGACGCCGCCCTTCAACATGTCTGCCAGCCCGCGCTTCACGCGGTACGTACCCGTTTCAGTCATGGCGCAAACCCTAGCGACATTGGCCTGGGCCACATCACCCAGATTGGTCCGACCGATTCCGAAGCGGCTAGCCGATCAGTTCTGCGCGGTCTGGCTCTGCGAGCAGGACCCAGGTCGAGCCGGGTTCGAGCAGGATCTCGGATCCCGATCCGTCGAGATAGATGGTGGGCGAGGTCACATTCGACTTCGCCCAAGTCCCCTTCACGACGATGCCGTTCATCAGGACCCAGACCTCACCGGATCCTTCGAGAATGGCTTCGGGCACCTGGGCACCGGCAGAGTCGACCTGACCGGAGGCCTTGTAGTCGACGAATTGAACGACAACATTGTCCGGGGCCACCTGCACACCGTCGGCGTCGACGTGGGCAGAGTCGTTCTGAGTGCGGGAATACCCGACGACCTCGTCGGACCAGATGTGGGTGACGGTGGTGCCGCGATAGCTGACCCTGACACCTGCTGCCGCCTCACCCGTGGCGGTTGGGGATTGTGCATCGCGGTAGCTGAACGCCGGGTGCGGCGCCATGTCGGCAGTGACCTCGACAAGACCCCAGAGCGCTTCGGTCGAGGTGAATAGGTTGCTCGGCGAACGCCTGCCTGCTCGCCTTTCGTAGACGGACGGGTGAGCCTCGAGCCCGACGTCTTGGATCGCGACCGAACGAATCAGATTCGCGAACGCCTCGTTGGCTCCAGACCACGCGAACAGTGGCTGGTTCAGGGGGGTCAGCAAGGGAACATCGGTGGACCTTGCCGAACGAACCGGACCGAGATCGGCGGAGTCCTGGCTGTGAAACACCGCGAGAAGGCGGGTGAGACCGCCCTCGACCCTTTCCTCATAAACGACGTCCGCCTGGTTGATACCCGCCTGGGGTCTCGCCGAACTGACATTGTCGATCTTGACGGCGAGGGCCGGCCGATTCGCCAAGGCGGCATCGGTAACGATGGTTCCGCTGAGCGGCATCGTCGCCGGGACCGGGGCCTCGGTCGTGGTCGAAGACGACGAGGTCGTCGACGATGGAATCTCATCCCCTACATCGGCGGTCGTCACCGCTGGGGCCGAAGTGGTCTCGAGGACGAGCGTGGATGAAGACGAGTCGTCGCCCCCACCGCCACACGCCGCGGCAATCGTGGCCACGGCCAGAACTCCGCAACCGAGGGTGAGCAGTCTGGACGGCCGTGGACGGTCTGAGAGGAGGTTGGGCATGAGGATTCTCCGAAGGATTCGAAACGCAGAGCGAGAGACGAGACCGTCTACAGCTCGCGCAGTGCAGCAATGCGGGTTTCGGTGGCCGGATGGGTGCTCGAAGCAGACCCATTCCCGACCAGCCACAGATGCGCCGCGACCTGTGGGCTGGACGCAGGGTTGAAGTTGGCCGAGTTGATGCGCTCGTAGGCGGCAACAAGTCCAGGCGGGTAGCGGGTGACCGACGCACCCAGAGCATCGTTGCGGAAACGACGATCTCGATCGACGATCGAACCGATGGCTCTGCTGTAGAGGCCAGGAACCACCGACGCCAAAGGCGCCAGCAGCGCGGCTCCAACCGTACGAGGCACCACATCGGCCGTCCGAATCTGGACCAGCAGTTGGGCGACCACAGCCTCGAGCTCGACTCGCTCGAGGGCATCGACCATGCCGGTCGTGACCATCAGACAGGCTCGATCGTCGGACCGGCCAACAACGAGCGCGTTGAGCGCCGGGTCGTCGATCAGGTAGAGGCTCGGCTCGCGGACGCCAGCCGAAGCAGCCAACCCCTCGACCAGGTTTGCCAGTCGGGCAGCGCCGAGGTGTGGCTCACCAAATTCTGCCAGCTCGGACCCACCCACCGCCGATGCGAGGCGCTGCTCGGCTCCACCGAGGCGCCACGCGACATATCCGGCAGCTAGAACCAGGGAGAACACGATGGCGAGCCACCACGGAAACACCAGCCAGAAGAGCAGGGTGAGGACCACAAGAGGCACCAGGAACACGACGACGGTGAATCGCTGAGCCAGTGAGTGGTTCGCTTTGATGAGATCAGGATCGGGTCTGTTCACGACGGTGCAACAGTCTAGGACGACAAGGGCGTATCACTCCGCCACGTTGTCGAAGATCGCTTCACGATACAACGAGACATAGCGGTCGGCGAGGCGGGCCATGCTGAACAGATCGGCCCGCAATCGCCCCTTCTCGACCAGATCGGCTGCCAAACGTCCGTCGGACAGGACCCGCTGGAGAGCAGACGCGAGCGCCGCGGGGTCGCCGGGAGCGACAAGGACTGCCTCATCTCCTGTCGCTACAACATTTCGATAGCCAGGTAGATCACTTGCGACAACCGCAGTTCCCGCTGCCATTCCCTCCAGCAACACAACACCGAAGGACTCGCCGCGCAACGAAGGAACACAAAACACATCTGCACCCCTGACGCGGGCGAGTTTCTCGACCTCGTCGATCGCTCCGAGCCACTCGATCCGCGAATCATCTTGGGAGAGACGTTTCAACCGTTTCGTTTCGGGCCCCGAACCGATGACCCAGAGCCGAACATCGCGGGGAAGGTATTGCATCGCTTCGATGAGTACCGACAAACCCTTGCGCGACTCGTGGCGCCCAACGAACAAGATGGTCGGCGCCTCGGTCGGGAACACCTCGCCCTCGGCAAAACGTTTCACCTCGATGCCATTCCACAGCGTCTCGTACTCACCACCCAGCGCCTCCGAAGCCATCTCGAGTGCATCGGCCGACACGACCGCACGGCGAGAGACCCGGCTGGCCAAGATCTTCACGCCCGGAACGTGATACGCCATTGAACCACCGGCGGCGTGCCAGGTCGCCACGACGGGAACGTCGTTCAGAATCAGCACCGCCTGGCAGGGCCCGGGAACGATCGGCTCGTGCAGGTGCACCACATCGAACTGTTCGTCGCGCAACACCCTGATGGTGCGAAGAATGCAAGCCATGTCGGGGGCGACCGGAGCCACCGAACCATTCGCGTCGGTGGGAATCGACTCTCCCAACGGGGTGACCCCTGGATGAGGTGGCGGACCGTCACACGGTCCGAGCACACGCACACGATGCCCCTTGGACGACAACGCCCGACCGAGACCGAGCACCTGGTTCTGGACACCACCCCAAACGGTCAGGCTGTATGGGCAGACGATGCCAATCCGCAGAGGGCCAGTCGACAAACGATCGAGATCGGCGGGTGTCGGCGGCGCAGGTCGCAACAGGCGCCGCGTCCTAAAACGATCGAACATGTGACAGAGAAGTTATCTCCTCGCCGCGAAGTATTCGAGCGTCGATCTCGCTCAGCCCGTCCGACCTGGATGGAACCGTGAAAGCTCAACGGTCGTGTCACACTGAATATGTGCGCGTAACGTCTCTCTTCCTTGCCGACCACGCCCAGGCTGTGAACGGAAAGTTGTACGTGACAGGCGGTGCCTGGGACACCATCAACACGCGGAGTTTCCCTGTCACCCACCCCCACCTCTCGGTTTGCCTCGCTCTCGAGATCGGGTGGGAAGACCATGGACGCGAAGTCAAGGTCGAGGTGAAGCTGATGAACGCCGACGGGAAGTCGCTGCTGGCGCGGCCTGTGGGCGGATCGACGAAGGCCGTGAGAGCACCGGGTGCCCAGCCAGGCGACACCACCCCCCTGCTGCTGGTGTTCAACCTTCTGGGCCTGAGGTTCAACGAGCCGGCGGACAACACGGTGTCGGTCGAACTCGACGGGATTCCCAGTGGCCAGGTCAGGTTGAAGGTGCGTCAGATCCAACGGCCTCAATGATCTTGGCGTATCCGGTACACCGACAGAGGTTGCCGGACAGGCCGATCCTGATCTCCTCGACCGTCGGCTCGGGATTCTCGGACAACAGCGCCGTCGCAGACATCAACATCCCCGGCGTACAGAACCCACACTGCACGCCGCCCGCGTCGAGCATGGCCTGCTGAAGGGGTGCCAAACCATCGGCATCCGCGAGTCCCTCGACCGTGGTCACCTGGCGGCCATCGGTCTGCACCGCCAGATACGAACACGAGTTGACCGGGTGCCCGTCGAGGAGCACCATGCACGCCCCGCACTCGCAGTCGTCGCAGCCTTCCTTGGTGCCGGTCAGCCCAATCTCGTTGCGCAGGACACCAGAAAGACTGCGGTCGGGCTCGATATCGACGGGAAAGGTGACGCCGTTGACGTTCAGATTGATCTTCACAGTTCTACCCCGTCCGCTGTTGTGTTGGCCACGGCGTCACCCGGGTAGCCGGCGCCGATGCCCTCGGAACGGTTGACCGGCACCGCAATTTCCTCGCCCGCAGCTCGCCGACACGCAGCCAGCACCGCCCTCGAGGCCATGACCCCGACCGTGTGCCTCCTGTAGCGATCTGATGCTCGCAGATCGCTGATCGGCCTCGATTGTTCGGACGCCAGCCGGGCTACGGTCCTGGCCGCCTCGCCGGGCTGCAGGCCCACAACCTCTGACAGACCCTGAACGGCGATGATGACGGGCGCAACCGCGGTCAATGCAACCGAAGCCGACGCGACCGATCCATCATCACTCAGCGATACCTGAGCCCCAGCGCCCACGACAGCGATCTCCATCGTTCTTCGGTACTCGAGGCGCACGTAGGCACTGCTGGTTCGAGGACCCGGACGGGGAATGTGGACGGCGACACAAAGCTCGTCGGAGTCCACCGATGTCTGCCCCGGCCCCAGCCAAAGGTCGGCGACGGCGAGCAGACGTGAACCCCTGGTCGAAGCCACCTCGACGGCCGCACCCGCCGCCAACAACGGTGCCCCGGTATCCATGGCAGGGGACGCATTCATGATGTTTCCGCCGATCGTGCCCACGTGGCGGGTGGCGGGTGATCCGACCAGCGAAGAACCGTCGGCCAGTCCGGGAACCAGGTCGATGATGTCGCCGTGACCGGCGATCGTTGCGTGCGAAACACAAGCGCCGATGACGATCTCGCCGTCTTCGCCCGTCCCACCGTCGATCGACGCCAGCACGCCCAACCTGTCGATTGCCACCAGTGCGTCGGGGAGGGGCTCCTTGCCCTGACGAGCGCCGACGACGAGGTCGGTACCTCCGGCGATCGGCCTGGATCCCGAGGCCATCAGTTCGAGTGCATGCTCGAGTGTCTCAGCGATGACAAACTGCATCATCGACCTCCCGCCTCGGCTGCACCCGACGAGGCCTCCCAGACCCGCTCGGGCTTCATCGGTAGCTGGGTGAGTCTGGCGCCGACGACCTTGGCGATACCGTTGGCGATGGCTGCCGCCGTCGCTACGTTTGGTGCCTCCGCAATCCCCTTGGAACCCCTGGGCCCACCGTCGGGCGCCGCCACGCCGACAAAGTCGATCGAGATAGGCGGAGCGTCCGCGATCGTCTGGAGCTTGTACTCGAGCAGGCCGGGGTTCATCTGGTTCCCCCGGTCGTCGTAGACGGTCCCCTCGGACAATGCCTGGCCGATGCCCATCAACACACCTCCATGAACCTGGCCCTGGGCTCCCATCGGATTGATGATCGTCCCCGAATCGTGGGCGGCAGCCACGCTGAGCACCCTGACGACACCGGTGTCTCGGTCGACCTTGACCCTGATGGCGTGACAGGAGAACTGTGGCGCCACCCAGGCCGCCATGCCCTGATCGCCCACACATGTGGCCGAAATCTCGGGGGCGACCGGCGGTGGGCCGGACCCGTGGCCCAACAACAACTCGCCACCCGCCGCGATGGCTGCCAGCTCGCCGATGGCGATGGATGCGGCCGGAGTTCCGACCACCCTGGCCTGACCTTCCAGCAATTCGATGTCGTCTGGCGAGGCCTCGAGCTGATCGGCAGCGAGTTTCTTGAGAGCATCTGCGATCTGTTGTGACGCGGCCACCACGGCCCGACCGTTGTTGACGAGGGTCTGAGATCCCGTGGCACCCATGTCCCACGGACCAGCGGCGGTGTCCTGGTACACCAGCTGAAAGTCCTCCGGGTTCAGGCCGACCTCTTCGGCGGCCAGCTGGCACAACGTCATCACCGAACCCGTACCGCACTCCTGGGCACCGGTGATGATCTGGCCCGATCCATCGCCGTTGATCTTCACATACGCTCCAGAGGGAACCGCGAACGTAGGCCACCACCCGACTGCGACGCCGACCGCTTCGTCTGCCGCCAAGTCGGTTCCGTAGCTCGCAGACGCGACTGCGGCATCGATGCAATCGAGCAAGCCGATAGGCCCATATACCTGCCCCGATGGTCCGGTTGCTCCTTCGCGAACTGCGTTCAATCGGCGGAACTCGACCGGATCGAGACCGACCGTTTCGGCCAGTTCGTCGGTATGTGACTCGACAGCCCAGCACCCCTGCGGAGCCGTCGGTGCTCTGACCGAACCACTCGGCTGGTGGTTTGTGTAGACGAGAGAAGCCTCGATCGACACGTTGGGTATGGAATAGGGACCCGCGATGTGCATCGACGCGACCTGGGGAAAGAAGGCACCGTCCGCGATGTAGGCACCACAATCGATGAGCACCTCACCCGTCCTGGCGACGATGCGGCCATCGGCGTCGAGACCACTGGTGAGCTCGATCACCATGCCCTCGCGGCGACGGTCGGGCGCGGTGAACTCCTCTCGGCGGGTGAACACCAGCTTGACCGGACGCCGAGCGGCCCTGGCGAGTGCAGCGACGTGAGCCTCGAAGTGGAATCCACACTTCCCACCGAAACCGCCGCCGAGATGAGGCACGACAACACGGACCCTGTTCGCAGGCATCTCGAGCGTTTCACACACACCTGCCTGGGCGTCGAAGGGGACCTGGGTGGAGCTCCAGATCGTGACCTTGTCGCCCTCCCACTGGGCGAGAACAGCCCGCGGTTCGATGGGGACGGCGTGACTGGCGTCGGCGACGTAGCGGCTGGTGACCACGGTGTGTGCGGCAGCGAGAGCTGTGTCGGTATCGCCCAGCGTGATCGACGAGTACGAGGCGACGTTGTGGCCGCGTTCGGTGCTCGCCTCGTAGTCCTCCCAACCTGCGTGGACCAGAGGAGAGACCGGCTCGATGGCTTGCTCGACATCGACGATTGCCGGCAACTCCTCGTACTCGAAGACGATGGCGTCGGCGGCCGAGCGCGCCGCCTCGGGTGTTGTCGCGGCGACCGCGGCAACCACCTCGCCCTCGAAACGAACCACCCCGCGAGCGAACAGGGTTCGGTCGGCCACCCCGGCGCCGTAGCGAACATCGGGGACATCGTCGTCGGTCAGCACGGCCAGAACACCCGGCATCGACCGAGCCGCTTCGACGTCGAGCTCGACGATGCGGGCGTGACTCACTTCGGCGTATCGGAACGCCGCAAAGAGCATTCCGGGCAGGACCATGTCGGCGGCATAACGGCCGCTGCCCGTCACCTTGTCGGGGCCGTCCGCCCGAACGAACTTGGTGGTTCCCGATCCTTGCTGCATCCAACCGATCCTAGGCGGTGTCGCTCGGCCAGTTGGGTTGAAGCAGATGCCACTGTTCGGGAGCCATTCGAATCAGAAACTCGAGTTCTTCGGCCAGCGCCTGGGTGCCACGTCTGACGTCGTCGCGAAACGATCCTCGCCGAACGAGATCGAGCGGTGGCCTCACCAGGCCAAGGTGTCGACCTCCGGGCTGGAAGTAGATTCCCACGGGCAACACGGGAGCCCCCCGGCGCAGGCCCAACATCGCCGGTCCCGCTGGCAGCTTCGTCTCTTCACCGAAGAAGTCGACCTCAACACCACCACCCATGACATCTCGATCGCTCAGCAGGCATACAACCTCGTTGCGGCCGAGGGCAGCGGCAACGTTGGACCCTGCCGAAGAATCGGCGAGCACCACATTCATGCCGAAGGCGCTTCGCAGAGAGGCGAACCAGTCGAACAGCCCTGGCGGCTCGAGCGCCTCTACGACCACGGTCACCTTGACCTTCTTGATACTCGTCAGCCAGAAGCCCGCCCACTCCCATCCGCCGAGGTGAGGCAGAGCCAAGATGACACCGTTGCCCTGCTCGAGGGCTGTGCCCAGGTGGTGATAGTCGCGGACGTCGAACCCGGCATCCAGGTCCTCCGCAGGAACCCCGGGCAATCGAAACGACTCGACGTAGTACCTGGCGTAGCTCTCGAAACCCCTACCGACAGCCCGAGACAGCGCCTGCCCTTCAAGTCCTGGCTGGGCTCTGCGCAGATGCCTCGCGAGCATGTCCGCCCTGTCGCCGGCGATGCGAGCGAGAAGAGGTCCAATCCATCGGGGGACACCCTGGGCGACCGAGGCCGGAAGGTGTCTGGCGACAGAGGCACCTGCACGGTAGGCCCCGACGGTGAGTCGATCTGTCGCCTGGCTCACGGCCTAGCTGCGCCTGGCACGCCGTGGACTTGCCGAGGAACGCCTCTGATCACGAGCCCTGCGACGGGTCCGCCATTCGGCGCGTTCGCGTGGTGCGGGTGTCGGGCGATCCTTGCTGGCCTGTTTCCAAACCTTCTGGAAACGGTAGATGGCGGTGCCGATCGTAGCTACCAACAGCACCCACAGAACGGGGATGAGTAGACCCTCGAACAACAGCCCGACCGCCAACACGAGGATGCGTTCGGCGCGCTCCATCAGGCCGCCCTTTGCGTCGTACCCGAGCGACTCGGCCTTGGCGCGCTGATAGCTGATGAGCGACGAGGAAGCCATCACAGCAAAGGGCAGCACCGAGATACGTCCGGCGCCGGGCTGGCTTGCCAGATACCAGGCGATACCACCCAGCAACATGGCGTCGGTGACCCGATCGGCGGTGGAATCGAAGAACGCTCCGCGATCGCTCGACGTGCCTGCCGCCTTGCTGACCGGTCCGTCGAGAAGATCGGGGATTGCCGTCGCAGCCAGCAGGACGAGACCCAGCTGCAGATAGCCCATTCCGACCACGACGGCCATGGCCGCCGACATCAACAGACCCAGGATGGTCAACATGTCGGCGGTGATCCCCGCCCTGTGCAGATTGCGCCCGATGGGCTTGACTACCTGATCGACGCCTCGGCGCCAGTTTCCATCGAACATCGACTTCTCCTCGGGAGATATCTCAAATCTAGGTCACCCCTTCGGGTTCACACACCGCGACCCTATGGGTTCGTTCACCTGCCGCAAACCCGCGCCGGTGGCGAGAGGGGCGACACCCTATCGCCCCGGCCAACAGCTTCTGATCCGCGCCGCCGAGTCGGCCAGGTCTTCTGGGATGACCCGCGTTCCCGCAACCGTCGTCGTGAAACTGGTGTCGCCGAACCAGCGCGGCAACACGTGGGCGTGGAGATGGTCTGGGAGTCCGGCACCGGCAGCCCTGCCCTCGTTCACACCCATGTTTATGCCGTCGCAGCCGTACGAATCGCGGATGGCTGTCGATGCCTGGGTGACCAGGTCCCAAAAAGCCGTCCGCTCATCGAGATCGAGCTGATCGACCGTGTCGACATGACGGCGCGGCACGACCAACACGTGCCCGTTGTTGTAGGGGTACGCGTTCATGACCGCGACCACAAGTTCGGCCTCGTGCACCAAACGTGTCGTGTTGGCGGATTCGCCGACAACAACTTCACACATCACACATCGGTCGACCGGATCGTGATCGCCGGTGAAGTGTTCCGCCTTGCCTGTTTCGGTCGTCTTCATGTAGGCGGCCCGCCAGCCAGCCCACATACGCTCGAGATGATCGGTCATCAGCTACCAGGTTAGAAGGGATGACTAGCGGCCGGCGAGATCGGAGATGTCGACGCCGAGAAGATCGGCGACGGTGTCGGCCAGAACCCGATCGCTCGTTCCGGGGACAAGATGGGCCGATCCGACCGCCTCGAACAAGGTGATCGGGGTATCGACCCCGAACGATCCGGCCAACTGAGCCATCGTCCTCGAAGCCTGGTCGTAGACCGACCCTATCTGCGATACCGATCCGGTTCGGAACAGATGAAGATCGGGGAAGACGACGGCGTCTCCGTCGGAACCGGTGGTCGGCCGTTCGGCGGTCACCCAGTCGGCCAGACCTTCATGCATCCACAACGGCGTCATCGGTCCAGACGATTGAACCGAAGCTACGTGCGCCAGCTCGTGGACAAACACTTCGATCTGTCTCTCCTTGCTTCGTCGACCGAAGTTCGACTCCTGGAGGACGATTCGCGGGGCGACCACGTTCCATCCGCGGTCGGAGGTATCGGTGCCCGAATCGACCCGAACGAGCAGGGCGTCGAGGGTCGTGAAAGCCACGAACTTCGAGACGTCGACCGTCGGCCTCAGCAGACGCTCCACCTCGGCGAGATCGCTCGGAACCATCACCGCCACACGACCCACCCACGGTCGGGTCCACTCGCGATCAAAACGCACGAGCGCCTCGTCGAGTAGGCCACCCACTTCAACAAGCCTCGTCCTCGCGACGGTTCCGACGACAACACTTCGCTCGCCCCGGACCACCTCGACATCGGCCAACTCCCACAACGCGCGGTCGCCGTACAAGCCGAGTTCGGTCAGCGCGTCGTCGGCGGCGATCGACCACTCTCCGCCTTCGAGCACAAACGTCAGGTAGACATAGCCGACATGGTCGGTCGCGTCGATGGCGGAAATCCTGTGGGTTCGCATCACCGCCAACACCGGGCCGGGTGACCCGGGCGGGCTCAGATCGACAACCGGGTAGGCGAGTTCCTCGGAGTAGAGATCGAGGCCGAGGAGGGTGGCACCCCTGATGGTCCTGCTGTCGGCCTCCACGAGACTTGTTGCGGCCGAGGGTGAACGGGTCAGGGCCAGCGCATCCACATCGCTCGCCAGAATTGCCTCGACCCGCGCGTCCAACAGGGCCTCGATCTCGGCCAGATCGTCCACATCCAAGACCTCACCCGTTCCAGCCGTCCGAGAAGCGGAGTGAGGAGCAGCACCTCGCCCGAGATCGGCCCCGGCGCTTCCGCCGAGGGCGATGAGCAGGGCCAAGGCCAACCGGGTGATCACCGAGTCATCACATCCCCGGCCAACTCGACGGGCTGGTGCAGACATCGACACCGAGAAGGGCTGCTGCCTCGCTGACACCATGACCGCGGTCGACGGCTGCGTCGATTGCTGCAACCGCCGATGACGTGTCGAGGTCGTCGTCGAGGGCATCCCTGACCTCGTCGAGAGCGCCACTGCCCGAACCTCGGTCTCGCCATCTGTCGAGGCGTGCAGCAGCGACCTGCAGCAGATCCGGTCGCCACTCCCACTCGGTCCGGTAGTGGTTCGACACGATCGCCAGCCTGATCGTCATCGGATCGAACAGGCCTCGAAGGTCGGAGATGAACTCCATGTTCCCGGCCGACTTGGCCATCCTGGCACCGTCGACGTGCACCGCCGCCGTGTGCATCCAATGCCGCACGAACGTCTCACCCGACGCCGCCTCGGCCTGTGCCCTCTCGCACTCGTGATGTGGGTAGATGAGATCGGCCCCTCCGCCATGGATGTCGATCTGAGTACCCAGCTCGCGAGAGGCGAGCACCGCACACTCGACGTGCCAACCCGGCCGGCCCGGACCCCACAACGAGTCCCAGACCGGCTCACCGGGCCGGCTCGGCTGCCAGAGGATGAAGTCGATCGGCGACGCCCTGCCCGCGACATCGCGCTCGACCTCGCTCGTCGCCGCGGCCATCGACTCAAAATCGAGACGACCCAGGTCTCCGAATCCGTCGGCTGTCGAGGCATCGAAGAACACCGCTCCACCGACCGAGTAGGCGTGACCGCTGGCGAGCACCCTTCCGATGAACGACCGGATGTCGGAGATCGCCGAGGTTGCCCGTGGTTCGCTCCAGGCCTCCAGCAAGCCCAGGGCGCGCATGTCCTCCTGGAATGTCGCCAGTGCCCCTGCCGCGAGGTCGAGATAGTGAACACCGAGGTGGGCGGCTCGGTCGAGGATGTCGTCGTCGACATCGGTGATGTTTCGCACACACCTCGTGTCGAACCCGAGATCGCGTAGCCGACGCTGCAACACGTCGTAGGTCAGGAACGTGAAGGCGTGCCCGACATGGGTGGCCTCGTAGGGCGTGATGCCACAGGTGTACATCCGTACCGTGGCGGACAACGGCTCGAACTCGACAACGTCGCGAACTCTGGTCTCGTACAGGCGCATGGCTGAATCGCTCGGTCCGATCGCGAGTCGCAGATCAGATCGAGTCGGGAATTCCGAGCAGGTTCAGCTCGACCCTGGTCTTGTACCGGACGTTCAGCTGAAGCAACACGGCCGTGAACGCTTCGATGGCGGTCGCGTTGGACAGCTCGCCGCAGTCGAGTGCCCTGAAGTTCGGAATGTGACGTACGAGTTCTGTCACGGCATCGACTGCCGAGCGGTGATCGCTGCAGATGAGAACATCGCTGTCGATCGGTCTGCTCAAGTCGCCCAATTCATGAGCCGGCACATGCTGGAACGCAGCGGCGACAAGAGAGTCGGGAACCATCGATTGAACACTCGCTGCCACAGAACCGCGCGGTGGGATCAGCGGGATGAACTCGTCACCCACCCTGGTGAGGGCGTTGGCCATCGTTATGACGACCTTGCCCTTCACACGGTCTGCGACGCTCCTGGCCGTGATGGCGGCCGCAGCCCACGGTGTGGCAATGACGACGAGGTCGGCCCCGGCTGCCTCATCGTTGTCGCCGGCCGTGATCGGGAGGTCGAAATCGGGCCATTTCTCGAGAACGCCGTCGACGATCTCCATCGCTCGGTACTTCGATCGGGAACCGAGCACAACCTGAATTCCGACGCTGGCGAGGCGAGCTGCCAGAGCAGATCCGGCCGGACCTGTGCCGCCGACCACACCAACCGAAGGCAGCACGGAGCGAGCAGTGCTGACCGACTTGTGGCCCGACTTGTCTGCCTCTGTTACATCGGCGGCAGCTGACTCGTCTGCGCCATTGTGGACGTTCTCTGACTTGTCGGTCATCGTTGCAGAGTAACGTCACCGGAACGGTTCTGGTCAAAGGTCCGGACCACACTCGCACAACGGAGGATCCGTGGGACTGTTCGAAGGCAAGAAGCTCCTGATAACAGGCGTTCTGACCGAGGCGTCCATCGCCTACGCGATCGCAGAGCTCGCCATCGACGAAGGCGCCGAGGTTGTTCTCACCGGGGCGGGCCGGGGCATGAGGCTGACCGAGCGCACGGCCCGCAAGCTGTCGACCACACCCGATGTGCTAGAGCTCGACGTGACCAAACCCGATCAGCTCGCGGCGGTCGCGGCCGACCTGACAGAAAGATGGGGCAAGATCGATGGGGTTCTCCACGCCATCGGTTTTGCGCCCGAGGCGTGCCTCGGCGGAAACTTCATGAATACCGAGTGGGACGATGTGTCGGTCGCCGTCAACATCTCTGCCTACTCGTTGAAGGCCCTGGCAGGAGCTATGCGCCCCCTGCTGGCCGAGGCCAACGGCTCGGTCGTGGGCCTCACCTTCGACGCAACGGTCGCCTGGCCGGCCTACGACTGGATGGGTGTAGCCAAGGCCGCGTTCGAGTCGACGGCGCGGTATCTCGCACGCGACCTCGGGCCCGAAGGCATCCGCGTCAACCTCATCTCGGCCGGACCGATCCGCACGGTTGCCGCCAAGTCGATTCCGGGCTTCAGCCAGTTCGAGGATGCCTGGGACGGCAAGGCACCCCTGGGCTGGGACGTGAACGACCAGGTCGCTGTCGCGCGGTCGACCCTCGCCCTGCTGAGCGACTGGTTTCCCGCCACGACAGGAACGATTGTGCACGTCGACGGCGGGTATCACGCCATGGGCGCTTGATCGCTTCGGCTTCGGACGCAGCACGAGGTGTCGCTCCTAAAACGCAGCTGTGACGCTGGCGAGTTCTGCCTCGGCGAGGCGTGCTCGCCCGGCCGCACGCTCGATCTGCATCGCCGCGTGGCGCAGGGCAGAGGCGAGCTCGCGTGCGTCGACAACACACCGTCGACGTCTGGTATCGAACTCGTCCCTCGCCGACCCTCGCCAGTCTGCCAACAACCCCACGTCGGCGGCCATCGACGCGATCGACGCCTCGATCAAGGCCGCGCGACGGCGAAACTCGACGACCGCCGACCGCGCAGCTGCATGATCGAACCGAACACAACGTTGCACCGACAACGCAGTCAGCCGTTGCCACCGGCGACCATGATGTTTCGGTTCACCCTCTCGATGTGCTGGCGCAGCAGTTCGAGGGCCTCGACCGCCTTGGACAAGGCACCGCTGGTGGTGGGCCAGGTCTCGGACCGGAACCTGGTGGCCTCGACCCCATCCCACACCGAAGCGTCGGACAGTTGTGTGCCCTCGCGCTGTAGTGCTGCTAGCTGGCCCATCAGCTGATCGTTGGCGATGCCGGCGATACGGGCGATGGCGCCTTCCGCCTGGTCGGTCGATAGAACTCGGGTCATGTGACTCCTCCTCATAGGTACCGATCACCTGTGGGGAAGATGGTCAGATCGAACGGCGTTTGATTAGTATTGAAATACTATATAACAGCACCAAACATATCAACCCGAAATCTAGCCCGATGTGGTGATGGACTGGATGATTCGGGCACCCTCGTGGTCTACGACAACACCGTGTCCCGGTCCGCGGCGTTCAAACGACCGATCGAGCCTCACACCAAACAGGTCGCCGTCAAGATCCGTGTCGGGTCGCAACAAGATGCCAATTCGTGAACGCCGAATGTCGGCGGTCCAGTGCACGTACAACAAGCGCAGGCGATCGGCCCGTCCGCCGGCGATTACCAACGATGGCCTGATTCTTGCGGGTCCATCGGTTCGTTCGGCGCCGGTGAGCCAGCCCGCCATGGTCGAATTCGGCGTATCGTCGACCAGGTGGGCGTCATCGACGATGACGACGATATCGACCCCGTCGACCCCGATCGCTTCGATCATCTCTGCGGCCTGGTCGATCGACTCGACACACCGACCCCTCGAGCCGAGATCGAGGGTCGACAACGGAGACCTTTCACCGGCGACGATCACCACCACCACCGAGGTCGACTCGTCAAAGGACCGGGCCAGTGCGGCGAGCACCGACGACACGCCCGAGCGGGCAGACCCCGCCACCAGCAGGTGTTCGCCACGATGGACCTGGACGACCGCCGTCGACAGATCCTCGTCCAGCAGGCCCACCGGCAAGGACCAGGGCCTCCGCGAGACTTCGGCACACCCGACATCGGACAACTCGACCACGGGCGGAAGAGTCGCAAGCCGCGTCGGAACAGATCCCTCGGCATCGGAACCGATGTCACGGGCACCGGCCCAGTCGATCGACCGTGGTCCGACGATCTGTATCTCGAGCCCGTCGCGCCGCACCGCTCTGCCATGCTCGAAGCTGGGTGTGGTGCGCCGGTCGCGATCGACGAGCATCTGAAGGTCGATGTCGTCGGATGGTTCGAACACCCATGTGTTCGAACAAGCTGCCTGCCACGCAGCGGATGCGGCGCCGGCGCGGTCCACGGCCACAACCGCGTGGATACCCACAGGCGGACCGTCGCGAACCACGGATGCCAGGACGTCGAGACGGTCGAGCGCTGCAATGCTGGAGTCGGCGTTTCCGACAAGAGAGGCAAGGCTGTCGATCACCACGAGCAAGCGCGGCCGAACCGCACCCGGGTTGGTCATCCTCCTCGCCAGTTCACCCGAGCAATACGACACGATTCTGCGAACCATCTCATCGTCGCCAAGACGGGCTACACCAACCGTGTGAGGGGCTTGGTCCAGACCCCCCAGCCCCGAACCGAGCAGGTCGAACCCGACCACGTGAAGCTCGGACGGAGCGCAGACAGAGATCGCGGCTCGGCCGATGGCAGCGAGCGCGCTCAGCGGACCAGAGCCGGGACGACCAACAACAAGCAGGTTCCCCGAGTCGGGGTTCCAGCCACCGGAGAGCTGACGCTGGTTGGCCGGGTCGTCGACCATGGCGACGTTCCACGCCTGGCCGTCTTCGATCGGCAAGGGCTCGATATCGGCCAGGTCGACTCGACGCGGAAGCGGATCGAGCCACGGTCGTCGTTTCGGCCAGAGATCGCGGGAGTCGGCGAGCGAAATCGCCGCATCGACCAGGGCTTCGAGTTCGGTCTCCGCGTCGAGCTCGGCCGTGGGAGTCCCGACCAGCTCCACCTTCATCGGAATTCGGCGGACCACAGGACCCGTCACCTGCGGCGTCTGGAGGATCAAGGGATTGTCCGCCCCAATGCGCGCGACCGCCCGGCCCGGACGGGTTCGGGGCAGACCCACAGCATCGCTCACACCGATCACATCTACCGAGTCAGCAGGGTCCTGGACCCGCAGAGCGATGCGAAGGTTCGTATTCGCTCTGATGTTGTCGTTTACCGCTCCGGCGGGACGTTGGGTCGCTAGCACCAGGTGCACTCCGAGCGACCGGCCCCGCTGGGCCACACCGACGAGCGAGTCGAGGAAGTCGGGCAGCTCGGACGCCAGGGTGGCAAACTCGTCGACCAACACGACGAGCCTCGGGAGTGTGCCGCGCTTCAGGTCCACGATGTCGACGACCCCTGCATCGCGCAGGCGGGATTCACGATATCGAAGTTCGGCCTCGAGGCTCAGGAGCGCCCGCTCGGCGAGGTTGTCGTCGAGATCGGTCACCAGACCAACCGTGTGGGGCAGGCGCGCCGAGCTGTCGAAGGCGGCACCCCCCTTGTAGTCGACGAGTATGAAGTTGACATCGTCCGGCGAAGCATGTGCAGCCAGTGATGCAACCATCGAACGAAGCAGCTCGCTCTTCCCCGAACCAGTGGTGCCGGCGATCAATACATGCGGACCGTCGGTCGCAAGATCGATGTCGAGCGCCCCGTCGCGATCCACACCCAGCGCAACGACGAGCCTGCCGTCGCCCTCCCATCGCCGGGCGAGCGTCCCCTCGTCGAGTGCTCCGACGAGGTCGGCCAGGCAGACACGTTCTGGAAGTGAGGCGGAGCCGTCGCTGGTATCGGGATCGTCGAATCTGGCCAACCTCCTCGCATGGGATGCCGCCGATCGCGAGGGGAGAAGGGCAGCCACCACACCATCGATCGACCTACGATCAGTGGGCCAACGCACGGTCGCCCTGCCCGTCGAATCGATCGACACTACGACGGTGCATGCCGAAGGCAGGCGGTCTTCGCTCTCGGCAATGACAATCCCGCTCCAATCCTCTTCTCCCCAGAGGCGACGGGCCGCGCTATTGCGGCCCGAGATCAGATTCGTGCCATCGACCACCAGCAAACGACAGGGTCTCGGTTCAGGGTTGTCGAGTCGTCGGTCGAGAGCATCGGTTGCCCTCACCCCGTCGACCACCCACGGAACGCCAATCTCGTCGCGTTCGTCTCTCACATGGGGCAACCAACGCGCCCACGCCCAATCTGAGGCCGCATCACCGCTGGACGCCACAACGATGGCCAGGTCGCTCGGCCCCATGACGGCGGCGGCCGAACTCACGAGCGCCCGTGCAGCCGACCGACCGACGGCGAGGTCGCCGACAATGCCCACGACGGCTCCGTTGGCCAGGTCGACGTCGATGGGGACGTCGACCAACGACACGGAGACCAGGTCCCCGATATCTTCATCGAGCCGGGCGCTGTCAACGCTGGCCTCGACGTCGACCGTGCCCACCCCAACGCTCAGAACAAGTGCATCATCATGGTCGTGACGTCGTTCCCAGAGCGAGGATGAGGGTAGGTCGGCCCGTCTCAGCCACTCGGACAACCCGGGAGATCCCTCCCACCGTCTGGCACGCTCGGCAAGGACCCAGCGCTCGACCTCTGCGGACACCAGATCGCGCCTCACTTCACGTTCGGCCCACCATCGGCGCTCGGCCTTGCGCCTGCGAAATCGATTCTCGATCCAACCCACGAGTGCTCCGATGGGGCTGAGCAGGGCAAACAGAGCAAAACGTGGGTCGCTCATGACCGCCACCATCACACCGGCCATGAGAAGGGGGCCGACGACCGCCGCAACACTGAAGGGACTGACCGACACGGCGGGCTCGGACGGTGCGGCGACGACGGGAACCGGATCGGGTTGTGGTGCCGGAGCTTCCCTCGGCGGGCGGTTGAACGACAGCGTTCCGTCGCCGCGTCGGCCATCTCCGGACCCGAGGAAAGCCCGATCGTCGGGCTCACAAACGACTCGAAAGACGTTCGATCCGGCCCAGACGACGGTGTCGGTTTCGACGGGAGAAGATGCAACCGTCAAACCCGATACCCGTATCGCGTTCGTCGAGCCGAGATCGGCTACCGAGACTGCCGGGTATTCGACCAGGAAACGAGCGTGTCTTCCCGACAGAGACGGGTCGTCGAGCATCAGTTCGACATCGGGGCTGCGACCGAGGACGTTCAGCCCCGGCCGCAACGACATACTCCACCCGGTGTCGGGCCCCGCCACGGCGACGAGCGAGAGGTCACCTGGACATCGGCTCTCCGCTCGACCCAATCGTTTCGGGGGGACGGCCGCCCCGGCCGATGACACATCACCAGCGGCCACAAACTCGACCGAACTCGCGTTCAACAGCGGGGTTTGGGACAACAGGGCCGAGGCACCACAGGAAACCCCGTCGATGACGAGATCGACCGGGTCGGTCCCCAAGGCGCGACACAAGTCGGCGACCGTCGCCTCATCCGAAGTCACATCGATCGTCACCGCCGACGCAATAGAACCCCGCGAGATCACCACCGAGAACGCCATCGGACCTCAGCAGCCGCTCGTGCCGTCGCTCTGACAGGCTTCCTCAGCCACAAGCGGCCCTGACGATCGGCGTCGGGTTGATACTGCCGCTACCTCCGGGCATGACCTCAAAGTGCAGGTGTGGTGACGTGTACCTGGCATTGCCCGTGTTGCCCACCGTGCCGACGACGGTGCCGGCTGCCACATATCCGCTGGCGCCGTAGGAATCGAGATGGGCACCGTAGTAGCGGTTGCCGTCGTCACCATCGAGGTAGAAGCTCTTGCCGCCCAAGGAGTTGTCGCGGTGACGCACGGTGCCAGACACCGATGCGACGACAGGTGTACCCCTCGTGGCGAACATGTCGACACCCTTGTGTCGCCTTCCACCGCTACGAGCGGCGCCAAAAGTGTCGTAGAACGTGGTCGGACCACCGATAGGGCACAGGAATCCGGTCGGCTGCTGCTCGGGTTCTGTCGACTCGGTGGCCGGGGGTTCTGTCGTCGACACGACGGGAGCCTCGGACGACGTCGCGCCGGCGGTCCCATCGCCTGGATCTGGGGTGTCCGAGGTTGTTGCGTCGGCTGACTGGATCGTGGTCGTGGTCGTGGTGGTGCTCGTAGTCGTCGACGTCGCCGCGGCCGCACGCCTGGCTTCCTCCTCCGCAGCGCGCCGCGCCGCCAGTTCGGCCCTGCGCCTTTCCTCACGCTTGCGGCGTTCCTCCTCGAGTCGGCGGCGCTCTTCCTCCTCGAGGCGCGCCACCTCACGTTCGAACTCGGCTTCGCGTTCAGCCGCTATTTCGAGTTGTGTGTTGATCTCCTCGAGTTCGTCGTAGAGCAGCTCGTTGCGCTCCTCGAGCACACCAATTGCCGCGTCGAGTTCCTCGCCGAGGTCGAACAGCTCGTCCTCGGCCGCAGCGAGGTCGTCGAGCACCACACGAAAACGATCGATGTCGGTGCCCACGCCGAAGGTGACGTACCTGGCCAGAGCGGCCGCCCGAACCTGGTCGTCTGGCGAAACATCGGAAACAAACTCGCCCTGTGCCCGTTCGACGAACACATACTGGAGCACGAGAAGCTCCTCAACGTCGCCGTGAAGAGTGTCCCGTTCGGTCTCAGCAGCTACCGCTCGACCTTTGACGACTGCGATCTTGCCGTCGATGTCTTCGGCCGCGTGCACGGCTTCTTCAAGATCTTCGGCCAACCCGTCGGCCCGAGCCTGGGCATCGGCGGCTGCGTCTCTGGCGTCGTCGGCGGCCTCGCCTGCAGCCTCGGCACGTTCGCGCGCCTGGTCCAGCTCGGATTGGGCCGACGCCGGTGACACGCCGACCACCAGCGCGACCAAGGCAAGAGCGAACATCCGACTACGCACAGGAACTAGATGTTACGCCCTGTAGCCACCCAGGGGTAGGCGGTCACCCTGGGTGAGTGAAAAACACGCGTCATGGCCCGCCGCGACGCCAGACCCAGAAATAGGTGGAGATCAGGGCTCCGGCCAGATACGCCTCGGTGGTCCGACCCAACCAGATAGATGCACTCTCGAACGCCGACCCGACGAACACGCCCCGCTCGAAGACCTCCGAACTCGCTATCAGCGGAACTGCGATCAAGAACGTGTACCAAGCCACGTGTACAACCAGCGATCTCACCCAACGGTGTGGAGCCACCACGTCGAACCAGAGCGGAATGATCAACATCGCGGCGTGGGCCTCGGCGTTTTGTCGCAGCCAACCGACCTCGAGGTCGCTGTACGCGACGAGGGCGTACAGGACCAGAACGAGGTAGAACAGCAACCGCTCCTTCGCTCCTTTCGTCGGCGCACCTCCACGGTGCCCGATCCCGTTGGGCTCGCGGCTTCCCAGGTACCCGCGACTCCACGCCAGGTAGAGGGTCACCACCGCGGTGGCCAGGAATGCCTCTCCCCATGTCACAAACCGGCTTGGCATCCCGACAGTCGAAGCGAACGAGTCCGTTTGCAGCACGATCGTGGCCGCCAACATGGCCAATAGCCAGATGGCGACGGGTAGGCGAGATCGAAAGCGGGCCTCGGCGCCTGCGACCGGAACATGTGGATCGAACCGCGAAGCGAAGAGCTCCCATTGGAGTGGAATCAACAGGGCGAGAACCCAGGCTTCGGAATTGCGACCGAACCAGCCGGCGACCGAACCACCGGCAACCGTGTCGAGTGTCGAAGAACCGACGATCAGGGTGAGTATCAACATCGCCGAGAGGTAGGCGGCACGCCAGACCCGAGATCGAGCTCGGGTTGTCGGATCGGTCTCAGTCACCGTCATCGTCGGAGGTGTCGGCGGTGACCAGCTCCGCCAGAACCCTGTCGAGGTTCACCACCCCGATCGAACGGCTCTCATCGACGACCAACCCGAGATGAATTCGCGAACGACGCATGGCCAGCAACACTTCGGGAAGTGTCGTACCCACCGGAATCCTCACCATCGGCCTGACATGGGTCTGCCTGAGCGGAGCGCGACGTGAGGCGGCCGTGAGGTGCAACAGGTCCTTTCCGTGCACAAACCCTCGGACCGCTTCGATCGAGTCCTCGTAGACCACCAGCCTTGCGTGGTTGGTGTCGACCATCGCCTGCTCGACCTCGGCCGCAGACGCCGAGATCGGCACCGCGTCGACCTCGCTCAAGGGCACCATCAGGTCTTCGGCGGTCCGTTGGCCGAAACGCACCGCCGCGGCGATGAGCGTGACATCGTCGCTGTCGATGAGCCCCTCCTGGGCCGAGTGGTCGACCATCGACAACAATTCGGCGGTCGTGGCCGCTTCGGCCAACTCACTTCGAGGCTCGACCCGAATCATCCGAAGAAACAGATTCGACATCACGATGAGCACCGAGTTGAGAGGCGACACCAGCAACACAAATGCCCTCATGGGTACTGCGAGGATGGCGAGCGATGTCTCGGGCGCAGCTATCGACATGCTCTTGGGAACCATCTCGCCGACAACCATGTGGAGGAAGGCGACAATTCCCAGCGCGATTGCAAATCCGAGTGTGTGAGTGAGTGTTTCTCCGCCTCCGAGCGCTTCTATCGCCGGCTCGATCTCGTGGGCGATGGTCGGCTCCGCGATCATGCCGACCAGCAGCGACGCCATGGTGATTCCTAGTTGAGCCGCACCGAGAGTCTGACCCAGATTGGCCTGAAGGCCCTGAGCCACCAGAGCGACCCGATTGCCCTCGGCCGCCCTCGCATCGATCTCGGCCCTCCTCGCCCCGAGTGCGGCAAACTCGACCGCCACGAAGAAACCGTTGATCAGGATCAGCACGATGCTGGCCAGCAGGAGTACAGCGGTCACCGGCGTGCACCGTCGTCTGGCTCGATGTCCTGGTCTGGCTCGATGTCCTGGTCCGGCTCGATGTCCTGCGGCGACTGAGACGGGTCGTGACGAATCGCCAGCTTCGAAACGCGACGGCGATCGGCCTCGAGCACATCAAACGCCCAGTCGTTCCACGTGAGCCGCTCGCCAACCCCGGGGATGCGACCCGCCAACCACAGCGCGAAGCCACCGATGGTCTCGTACGGTCCATCGGGAAGGGCTTCTCCGATCAGGTCGGCGACATCGTCGAGGTGCAGGGATGCCTCGACCTCGAGGGTTCCCGCCCTGCGGGTGGGGGTGGTGGCGACCTCGTCGTATTCGTCGTCGATTTCCCCGACCAGCTCCTCGAGCAGGTCCTCGAGGGTCACGATTCCCGCGGTCCCACCGTGTTCGTCGATCACGACGGCGAAGCGGCTGACGGCGTTGCGGAAGTCGTCGAGAAGACGATCGAGGGGCCGACCCTCTGGAACCACCAGTGCTTCTCTGGCGATTCCTCCCACCGTGGCCGCGTCACGTTGACCCAGTTCGACGGCCAACACGTCGGTCACCTCAACAACACCCTGGATGTCGTCGAGATCGTCTCCGATGACCGGGAACCGCGATCGCCCGGTCTCGATCGACAACGAACTGAGGTCGGAAAGAGCTGCGTCGGCAGCGATCGCCACAACATCGGCCCTGGGAATCAACACATCGGCAACATCTCGGTTGCCGAACCGGATGACCCGTTCGAGCCGCACGAGAACGTCGTCGTCCATCGTGCCGTGCACGCTGCTGTTGCGAATCACGTAGGCGATCTCCTCGCGCGACCGCGTCGTCGAGAGTTCCTCCGCCGGCTCGATGCCCAGCCGCCGAACCATCCAATTCGCCGACGCGTCGAAAGACCGGATGATCGGGCGTGCCAACTTCCCGTAGGTAGTCAGCACCGGCGAAAGGAACAGGGCGACCCCTTCCGGTCTGGCGATGGCGAGGTTCTTCGGGATCAGTTCGCCGAACAACAGCTGGGCCACGGTAGCGACCAGAAGAGCCAGCACGGTCCCCAGCGTCGCGTCCGCCTCGATGCCCGGAATGGCACCGAGGTAGGAACCGATCGTGTCCTTGGCTATGAAGCCGAGCACGAGGGAAGAGACCGTGATTCCGAGTTGGGCACCCGAAAGGTGGTAGCTGAGGCGGCTCCGCAAAGAGGCGACGAGATGGGCGCGACGCGCTCCGGCGTTCCCGAGGGCGTCGATCTTCGCTGCGTCCGCTGCGACGAGCGCGAACTCGCCCGCGACGAACAGAGCGTTGAACGCGATGAGCACCAGCACCGCAGCGAATCCAAGCCAGCTACCGATGACACCTGAGCGTAGCGGGCCAGCGGCGTCTCGGACCGAGGGGGTCGTTCGCGCCGCATGTGACTACTGTGCTGGGAATGTCGCCGGACACGTCGATCGACGAAACAACCCTGAGAGCGGTCGAGGCGGGCGCGCGGTTGGCGCGCCATCTCGAACGCACCCTCGCTCAAGCCGACCTGACCCTCCCCCAATTCCGCCTACTGCTCCACCTCGAACGAGGCACCGATGTCGCGAGCGAGCTGGCGAGGAAAGCCCAGATCAAACCGCCCTCGCTGACCGCCCTGGTCGATGGTCTGGCGAGCCGAAGCCTGGTGCAGCGGACTCCCGACGAAAACGATCGGCGTCGGGTTCACCTGGCTATCACCCCAGCCGGTGTCACGGCGTTGGCCGAGGGACGGCGCGTAGCAGCCAAACGATTGGTCGAGTTGGCCAAGGGCAGAGACTCCTCGCCCAATCCCGAAATAGTCGAAACACTCGCTGGCTGGGTCGATCTACTCGACGCGTGGCGCGACGCTCACCTTCAATGATCTGGGTCGCACCGCCTGACCGCGGCTGGATACGACGTCTGGGGCCCCTGTTGGCTACCCATCGTCACCGGCTCACCTGGTCGATCCTGACCGCCATCGGCGCCATGTGTCTCGGGGTCACGATCCCCCTCATATTGCGCAGTGCGATCGACAACGCTCTCGATGAACGAACCCGGGCACTCTGGCCTCTGGTCGCACTCCTCATCGCTGTCGGCCTCGTCCGGTCCATCTTGACTTTCGCGTACCGCTACGGCCTGTACACCACCGCCTTCCGGCTCGAGTTCCAGATGCGCACGATGCTGCAGGACCACCTGTCAAGGCTGTCGTTCGCCTTTTTCGATCGGGTCCAGTCCGGCCAGATCATCAGCCGCGCCAACAGCGACATCCGATCGATCCAAATGTTCTTCGCGTTTGCACCGATGATGGCTGTGCAGTTGCTGAGCTTCACTCTGGCACTTGTCATCATGTTCCGCATCGACGTCGTGCTCACCCTGGTTGCGCTGACGCCAATGCCCTTCATCTTCATGGCCGGCCAGCGGCTCAGGAACATCATGTTCCCCCAGTCGTGGATCGTGCAGGGACGTATGGCCGAAGTTGCGACCGTGGTCGACGAGAACGTAAACGGGGTCAGGGTCGTCAAGTCGTTCGCAGCCGAACGTCGTCAGATCAAGGCTCTGGCCAGAGCCGCCCAACGCCTCAAGTGGGCAAACCTCGAGATGCAACGAGGCAGAGCCAATCACAACCCGATCATCGAGAACCTGCCACGGCTGGGGCTGGCGATGGTGCTTCTGTACGGCGGCCTCAAGGTGATCGACGAGCAGCTCACAATCGGCGACCTGGTCGCTTTCAACGTCTACATCGTCGTATTACAGACACCGTTCCGGTTCCTCGGCATGATCATCATGTTGGCCCAGCGGGCCAAGGCCTCGGCAGGGCGCATCTTCGAGGTCCTCGACGAGGCACCGAGCGTTGTCGAACGTCCGGGCGCCTTCGACCTGGTGGAAGCCGAGGGACGGATCGTGTTCGAGAACGTCAGCTTCTCGTATGGAGCCGAGACGATCGGCGGCGCGACGATCGATGACCCGGTCAGGGTCCTTCACGATCTGAGCCTCACGATCGAGCCGGGTGAACGAGTCGCCATCGTCGGACCAACAGGCAGCGGCAAGTCGACCATTCCACGGCTGTTGCTCCGCTTCTACGACGTTGCCAGCGGCGCGGTGCAAATCGACGGCACCGACATCCGTGATGTGACCATGTCAAGCCTGCGAAATACCATCGGCCTCGTTCCCGACGAACCATTCCTGTTCTCGGCCTCGCTTCACGACAACATCGCCTACGCCAGACCGACCGCAACACGCTCAGAGGTGATCGAAGCAGCACGAGCTGCGAGGGCCCACGACTTCATCTGCGCCCTCGAAGACGGCTACGACACCGAGGTCGGCGAGCGCGGATACGACCTCTCTGGTGGCCAACGCCAACGCATCACGATCGCCCGCGTGCTGCTCGCCAATCCCCCCATCGTCGTGCTCGACGACGCCACGAGCGCCATCGATGTTCAGGTCGAGGCCGACATTCATGCCGGACTCGAGAACCTGCTGTCGAACCGCACGACCATCGTGATAGCCCACCGATTGTCGACGATCGCCCTGGCGGATCGCGTCATCTTGATCGACGACGGAGAGGTGGTGGCCGTGGGCACCCATCGTGATCTGCTCAAATCCGAGCCCCGCTATCGGGCGGTACTCGACAGCGAGATCGAGGCCCTCTGATGGCCATGGGCCCACCTGCCGGATCTCCCTTTGCCGGCCCCTCGGGAACCCAATCCTCCGCAGCCGCTGGTCTGCCCTTCGCCGGCGTGCCCTCCGAACTACAGGAGATGGCCGACGCCGTCCTGGCCGACGAACCCGACCATCCAGAACCGATCGTCGACTTCGATCCAGTTCACCCTGGCCCTTCGAAGTTGACCATCGGCCGTCTGTTCGCGGGGCGGCGGGTCGCCCTGGCGTTCGCAGTACTGCTTCTGGCCGTCGAGACGATCACCATGCAGCTCGGCCCGATGCTCACCCAGCTCGGCATCGACAAGGCGGTCATTCCCCGCGACAAGGCAGTTCTGGTTCAGGTCGTCATCGCGTACATCGGCATCGTGGTGTTGAACGCCGTTGTCAACCGGGCCCGAATCCTGTTCGCTTCGAACCTCGGCGAAGCGGTCATGTATTCGCTGAGAGTCAGGGTGTTCAGCCATTTCCAGCGTCTGTCACTCGACTGGTACACCGAGTCGAAGGCCGGCGTACTGCTCAGCCGCATGACGAGCGACATCGACGCGGTAACCCAGCTGGTCATCGACGGCTTCACCAACCTGTTCATGCAGGCGCTCACGCTCGTCGCCGTGACCGTGATCCTGTTCTGGTACGACCCGGCCCTCGCTGCCATCGTGATCGGCATCGTCGTTCCACCTCTGGTCGCCCTGACGTTGTGGTTCAGAAGGGTTTCCGAAAGCGGCTACGACGACGTAAGAGACCGGATTGCTGCGGTTCTGGCCGACCTGTCCGAGAACCTTGCAGGAATCCGGGTCGTGACCGCCCTGAATCGCCGCCGGCACAACGCAGATGTTCACCGAGAGATCGTCGCCGGCTATCGCGAGGCAAATGTATACACGGCCAAGATCGGAACGGTCTACGGTCCGGGCTCCGAAGCGATCGGGACCATCGCCCAGGCGGTGGTGCTGGCCATCGGCGGCAAGGCCGTGCTCGACGGTCGCCTCGAACTCGGCGAGCTCGCCGCCTTCGTGTTGTACGTGACCGTGTTCTTCGCACCGATCCAGCAACTCGTTCAGCTCTACAACACCTACCAGCAGGGAACGGCGGCTCTGCGGAAACTGAGTGAGGTGCTCGACACCGAGCCATCGGTGGCCCAGAAGCCAGACGCCTACGAACTTCCACCGATCGAAGGGCAGATCGAACTCGTCGACGTCACGTTCGGATACGACCCAGCAGTTGAGGTGCTGAGTCATGTGAGCCTCACGATCGAGGCTGGCGAGACGATAGCGCTGGTCGGCGAAACGGGAGCGGGGAAGAGCACGGTCGCCAAGCTCATCACCCGCTTCCACGACCCGACGAAAGGCGAGTGTCTCATCGACGGTCACCGCCTGGCCGATGTCACGCTCGAGTCGCTGCGCACCCAGCTCGGTGTCGTCCCACAAGAGCCGTTCCTGTTCAACGGCACGATCCGCGACAACCTCGGTTTCGCGAACCCCGAGGCTTCCGATGCAGAACTGCTGGAAGCGATCCAGCTCGTCGGTCTGGGCGACCTGGTCGAGCAGCTTGGCGACGGGCTCGACTCTGCGGTTCACGAACGTGGCCTGTCGCTGTCCGGTGGCGAACGCCAGCTTCTCGCCCTGGCGCGTGCCTTCCTCGCCCACCCGAGGGTCCTCGTGCTCGATGAGGCAACGTCATCTCTGGACTTGAGATCCGAAGCACGAATCGAGTCTGCCCTCGACAGCCTTCTCGAGGGCAGAACCGCAGTCATCATCGCCCATCGGCTGGCGACGGCACGCAAGGCCGACCGCATAGCAGTCATCGAAGATGGTGCCGTCGTCGAGCTAGGAAGTCACGACGAACTCGTGGCTTCGGGTGGCCGCTACGCGGACATGTTCGCCACGTGGGAATCACACGGTGGAAGGTGAGCCGAGTTCACGTCTGACGAGACGCGCACGAATGAAGCCCCGCGTCATGGAGACTCGGCATGTTCATGTGGTAGCACGGTCATTCGGTGGAGCGATGGGAACCTCATGACAAACCGTGCCGACAGACGGAGACTGAAGACACATCTCGACCTGCTGTCCGCGTTGCGATGCGAACTTGCAGAGGTCGGAGCCGACGAGATCACTGTCGGCGGGGTGACCGAACGGGCCGACGTGGCGATCGGGACGTTCTACAACCACTTCGCCGACAAGGCGGCTGCGCTCGAAGCGCTCGCCGAAGTCGAAACCCAGGCGCTTCAGCTGTCCACCCGCGAGATGATCGGCGACGAGTTCACCTTTTCGCGCTCGATAGCCGCCGTTGCGGTCACGATGATCCAACACGGTGCCGTCGATCCGACCTGGCTGGCTGCGTTGGTGGCCATAGGCGATGCGCGCTACTTCCCGACACCCGAGATCGCACCTCAAGTTCACGAAATGGCCGCCGCGGCCTTCCCCGACGCCGAAACGGCCGAGCAAGTGTGGCGCGTGCGGGTCTTCGACGCCCTCGTGTGCGAGTTGCTCCGATCCCTGAACGCCGGCGACCTCGGATCCTCGATGCCAGGGCGCATCGAACTCGCCGTGAGTTCGCTGCTCGGAGCGATGGGCTTCGATGAAGCTGTCATCGACTCCGAGGTCGAGTGGGCGAACCAACTCCCGATCCCAACCGAGTGGCCGAGCGCCGAAACGGTCTTGATCAACACAGGGGACTGAGCAAGACGCTGGCAGTGTCTCCACGGCCGGCTGGTTGTGGCACCCTGACCGGGTGAGCGAGAACCCGACAGCGCGGCTGCGCGACGTCTCCGTTGTCTACGGTCCACGAACGGTCTTGGGTCCGATGGACCTCGATATCGAGCCAGGCTCACATTGGGTCGTACTCGGACCGAACGGATCGGGCAAAACATCGCTCGTTCGGATCCTGACGCTCTACAGGTTCCCGTCCACTGGAACGGTCGAGGTTCTCGGCCAACGGTGGGGCGAGTGCGATGTTCGCGAACTTCGCAAACACATCGGAGTGGCGAGCGCAGCGTTTCGTGCACAGCTGAGGCCCTCTCTGAAGGTGGCCGATGTTGTCATGACCGCCAAGAACGCCGCCCTCGAACCCTGGTGGCATCACTACGACGACGCAGACAGGGCCAGAGCCGTCGACTGTTTGGCTCAGCTCGGGTGCGAACGGTTCGTCGATCGCGACTTCGGTTCACTTTCGTCGGGAGAGACCCAGCGCGTGCTGCTGGCTCGCACACTCATGACAAGTCCCGGACTGTTGGTGCTCGACGAGCCAACAGCGGGCCTCGACCTCGGGGGACGCGAACAACTGGTGTCGAGCCTCTCGAACCTCGCGGCCGATCCAGCGACACCCCCGATGGTCCTGATCACCCATCACACGGACGAGATTCCGCCCGGCTTCACCCATGCCCTATTGCTGCGAAACGGCAGGCCTGTCCGCAGCGGGCCGATCGCCGATGTGATGAACGCTGAGGATCTGAGCACCACCTTCGACATCGAGCTGACCCTCGAGAAGCGGGGCCGCCGCTACCTCGCGTGGAAGGCGAGTGAATCGCTGGATGGGCCGGCTCTAGGCGGGAGGCAATGCCCCTAGAGCAGTGCCGCCGGCCTCGATGAGGCCGGCGTCTCGATCGGCGAGTTGACGCAACAAGGGGTACGGGTTGACGGCCCGCCCGCCATCGGGATGCACCTGGATGTGCAGATGAGGTGGTGTCGTTCGTGCGTTGCCCGTGTTTCCGACATACCCCACTACGGTGCCCGCTTCAACGAACTGACCTTCCTCGATCTCGGCGAACCCAGAGAGGTGGGCGTAGTAGTACCGGGCTCCGGACTCGCCGATCAGCCAGAACCGATTCCCTCCGAGTCTGATCTGGCCAATCCTCACGACAATCCCACGTTCCATCGCCACGAGCGGTGTTCCCTCGGCAGCGAACACATCTGTTCCTTGATGTCGGTGCGCATCCGCCGAGCCATACATTCGCGGTGCGAGGAACGTATCGATGAAGTTGTGATCGCCGGCTATCGGGAAGACGACGTCATCGGGCAGGGCTGCCAAGGCATCAAGAATGGCCGAGGCTTCGGCTACGTCGGCCGATGCGGCGACACGGCTCTGCCGAAGGGCTCTCATCTCGTCCTCGGCAGCGCGGCGCTCGGCGGCCATAGATCTGATATCGACATCGATCTCGGTCGCCAGAAATGCGTCGAGCATGCGTTTCTCAGCACCCGCAAAGACCGATTCAAGAAGGACCTTCCGGCTGAGGACGGCGACGACGACGTCGCCGTCCACATCACCGACAACATCCACGGTGCGGATCGGGCCGATGGTGTAGAGGGTGGCCAAATGGGTGTTGAGGTCCTGCCGCGCCTCGCGGAATTCGTCGAGCGACTCTCGATGCTCGAACTGAGCGGTGTCGAGTTCGGAACCCGCTAGCTGAACCTCCACGGCTCTCGAGATCATCGCCTCTTCGGCTGCCATCAAGCCCGCCAAGGCTTCTGCGTCACCCGCTTGCGCCGCAGCAACACGACGCGCCGCAGCATCTCGTACTGCACCCCTGATCTCGGCTGCCGCTCGTTCACCTTCCGATACCGCCGTCAGGTCGACGAATTCGGACACTGCATCGCCAGTCCCGGTAGCGCCCTCGGAGTCCGCTGCGCCCGCATCCTGAAGACCGGCGACAGGCCCACCGGCCACAAGCCCAAGAACACACGCACAAACCAGCGCAGCAAGAGTCACTCCTCGGTCCACGAGTCACCAGACGACCACCAACAGCGGCGCGAAAGGGTTGTCAGGGACGGATCATCACGGACACGCGGCCAACGAATCGTCGATCCTGGTGATCGCGTCATCGACGCCGTTTCGCTCGAGTGCGTAGAGAGCGACCTGTTCCTCGGTGCTGAACTGGGTCTGAGCTGCCAGAAGGTCAAAGCCCGCCTGCTCGACAGCCTCGCTGTAGACCTCGATGGCATCCTCCAGGGACGAAACATCGCCAGAGAGGCTTTCGGGCACCACACTCTCGATCTCGCCGACGAGGCGACGAGCAACAGCGATGTCCTCATTCAGGTCTGCTGGTGTGGGCAGGGCGCTGCGGTGTTTGAGGCCGTCCACGACCTCGAGGAGCGCGGACGCTCTGACACACCATTGAGCTGTCGAGTGTTCATCATCGCCGTTGGTCGAACCTGTACATCCGGCCATCGCGACCAGCGCGATGGAACCGATGACAACACGGACCAACCGTCCACGAGACGCACGAACAGCGACTACCACGTCACACACTGTGACAGATGGGCAGGGTCGCAGTCACGGCAGTTCTCCCGTTCCCACTCCACACAGTGCCCACACCAATACAGCGCTGGAGACCACACACAGTGTTGACAACCACATACAGTGATCTAGTGTTCCTGTCGTGTTGGACGAAATCCCTGCCTCGACCCCCGCTGTCCTGGAGGCAGCAACGTACGGATACTCGCGCCCGATAGCTGTGAGAGGTGCTCCCGACCGGCCTCTGCTCTTCGGGGCGGAACTCGACGGCCGTCGTTGCAGTAGCTTCGATCACGGTTCTCTCGATCACAGCTCCCTCGATCAACACAGCTCCCTCGATCAACACAGCTCCCTCGATCAACACAGCTCCCTCGATCAACACAGCGCCGGCCAACACGGTGAGCCAAGATGTCGGACCCGTATCACCCGCAACCGCAGGCACATGGCGCTCCACCAGGCGAACGCCACTTCGACGGTCGCCCTGCTCGGGCCACTCGATCTGGGACGCCATACGTCGCCGCTTCGAACACGCAGATGGAACAGAGGCCTCGATCTCGTGGTAGCACACACCGATGTTGCCTCCCACCTGGTCGATCAGATCCGAAGGCACGTCGAGATCGAGCCCCACTCGGCCGAGCTCGAGGCCGGCGACACCGTCTACGTTCCACCGCGTTGGTGGCTGCTTCAGGCCTCACCCGCCGAGTCCTGGAGCATCAGGGCTCTCTGGTCGCCTGCCAGAGAACCGGCGGCGATGATCTCGCTTGTTCACATACGTGGCGCTTGACGCGACACTGTTCACATACGTGGCGCTTGACGCGACACTGTTCACATGAGCAGCGACCAGCCCGATTCGATCTTCCACATCACGACACCCGAAGCGTGGGCGGCGGCCGCCGAGGCCGGCCAATACGTGCACCCTTCACTCGAGAACGAGGGCTTTATCCACATGTCGACGAGTGATGAGTTGCTCGCCACGACCAGGCGTCACTACGAGGGTGTCAGTGGACTCATCGTGCTCGAGATCGATCCAGACCAACTCACCGAGGGCACCCTGGTTTGGGAGATGGCGCCATCGGTGGGACGTGAGTTCCCACACTCTTATGGCCCGATACCCACCGACGCCGTCACTGCAACCCACGGATGGGACGCCGACGAGAACGGGCTCAGGCAACTGCCCATCTCTCGACCGTGACGAGCCAGAAACACGCTCACCTGATCGAGGTCGAATCGGCCGCCGAACTCGAGACCGCACTCGTCGAGCCCGACCTCGGCAACGTCGTTGTGCAGGGCATCGATCTTGGTCCCTTCGAGGCCGACCTTCGAAAATCGGTGGTCGAAGGTATGACTCTCATCGGCTGCATCATCGAGCCTGACCTTCTCGTCCACCTGGTCGAACAGCGGGCCATCGTGTTCCCCCGCCTCGGTGATCGTCCCTTCGATACCTGTCGCCGCGGTCTCTACTCCGTCGACGATCTCTACGGCGGCTTCGACCCGTCGGACATCTCGACATATGAGACCACTCTTGATGCTCGCGTCTACGCACACTGGATACGGACGGGCCGGGTGACGGGAGCAAACGTCGTCGAGACTCTCGCTCGCCGGTTGCACGATCATTCGATCACCGATGCACTTGCCGATTTCGTCGAAGGCCGTCAGATTGTCGCCGTCATGGGCGGCCATGGCATCGAACGAACCGACCCCCAATTCGCGACGGTTGCGACCATATCGCGCCAGCTAGCGAGAAACGGCCTCACCATGGCGTCGGGAGGAGGCCCAGGCGCCATGGAGGCGACCCATCTCGGTGCCTGGTTGAGCAACTACGACGACAGCACCCTCGCGACCGCTATCACCATGCTTGCGGAGGCGCCAACGTTCCAGCCCTCGGATCGTTGGTTGGCCGCAGCATTCACCGTGCGCCAGCGATTTCCCCGCCGGTCGTGCGACGACCATCGCAGCTTGTCGATTCCGACCTGGCAGTACGGCCATGAACCACCGAATGCCTTCGCCACCGATATCGCCAAGTACTTCGCCAACTCGGTCAGAGAAGACGGTCTGTTGACTGTCGCGACGCGAGGCATCGTCTTCACACCTGGTTCGGCGGGCACCGTGCAGGAGGTCTTCCAGGACGCGACCCAGAACCACTACGAGACAGTGGGCGACCCGAGTCCGATGGTCTTCCTGGGCGTCGACTTCTGGACGAGGGAAGTGCCGGTGCTCGACGTCCTACGCAGCGTGGGTGCAGGCCGGCGTTGGCTGGATCTCGTCACCGTCACCGACGACCATGCCGAAATCGTCGAAACGATCATCTCCTCACCGCACCGCTGACGCCTGCAACAGCTCCATACCGGCCCAAGTCTCCGCTGGCCAGGGTCAACGAAGGAGTTCCTCGACATAGATCGCTATGCCGTCGTCGTCGTTCGCGGCGGTTACCACGTCGGCGCGCGCCTTGGTGGCATCGTCCGCGTTGCCCATCGCCACACCGGTTCCCGCCCACACGAGCATCTCGTGATCGTTGATCTCATCGCCGAAGGCAACACAATTCCCGACCTCGACGCCGCGGTCGTCAGCCAACCAAGCGAGCGCAGATGCCTTCGAAACACCGGGAGCACCGATCTCGACGAACGGAAGCCCCGAGTGTGCTACCCCGTGTTCAGGCCCAAGAAGTTCGTCGATGGCGTCGAGGAGGGCATGAGCCTCGATCTCATCGCTGAACGCGATCAGCTTCCGGACATCAGTGTGCCCCGACGCAGCAAGAGCGACGAGGACATCGTCATCGCACTCGCCAAGAGGACGGAGGGGCACGAGATGGCCAAACCCGTCCTCCCACATCTGCGAACCATCGGTGAGGTCGACAGCAAGCCCGGCGGAGGGAATCCTGCTCCGGATCAACCGACCGGCCTCGAGGACCGCGTCGACATCTACGACGGTGTCCAGCACGACATCATCCGTCTCGATGTCGAGGATCGCAGCCCCGTTCATACACGCTACGAATCCCATGGACGGCACAGACCTCGCCACGAGTTCCGCCAGCGGCAGCGGACGGCCGGTGGCTCCGACGACCAACCAACCGGCTTCAGCTGCCCCGACCAATGCGCGGTTGGTTCTGTCGGAGACAGTGCGATCGGAACGAAGCAAGGTGCCGTCGAAATCGACAGCGATCATGCCGTGTGGAGTGTCGCCGTGCGGACCACCTACGTGCATCGGATCGACACTATCGGCCCGCTCAGCTCACTTCCTCGATGGAACCAAGACCATTGGCAAGGCTCATCGGGGGCCTGATGGTTTCACCGTCCCAACCGAAGAACATGACGTCGCCAGAGCAGACGGCCGTTGCGTTCGCACCACAGGCAATCTCGCCGGCGCCCAACGGGTTGGGGCCGCGGACATCTCGTGACGCCACAAGATCGGTGGTCCCTCGCTCCAGGGTCTGCACCAACCTCGTTCCGACCAACCAGCCGCGAAGGGCCAGCGGATCGTCCGCCGGGCTGGTCTCATGCTGCAACAGGACCTGGTTGGCCAGTTCGTAGCCAGCCCTCAGGTCTGAGCTGACGTAGTCGAACAGCCTCGGTTCGACCAGTTCGAAAGCGATCTCGTCGCCGGCCATCAACTCGCCGAAGTTGTCGAACACCCCGTCGGTCGCACACGATGTCGACCACACGATCTTGATCGTGAGTCCAAGTTGAGCGCGCGAAGTCGCGATGGATCCACACGACGACTCGCTGGTGGCGACGATCCACGAATCGGCAACGTTGGGGGCGAGAGGAGCCACAACGCCGGTCGAGTCCGATGTCGCGACGGGTACCGGCAGCAGTGTGACCACAACACCTGCCGCTTCGAGGATCGGCCGAACGAACACGTCAATCATCTCGAAACCAATATCGGTGTCGTCATGGAACACCACAACGTTCGAGTGACCTTCATCGATCACACGTTGGGCGAGGGCAGCGTGTGCCGCTGGAGGCCCGCCGACATCGAGTCCCGCGTTCGCAGCGAACGCATCGACGGAACGTACGGCCATTCCCCCGAGGACTGGAACGGATCCCTGCTCGATAATCGGTATCGACAATTCCGAGAAGAGGTCGATGCCGTGGATGATCGCATCGCTGGACGACACGAGCTCCTCGGCGCACGCAACGGTCGAGACAGCATCGGTTCCGGCACACGAAACGAGCGCAATCCCCCGGCCTCCCGTTGCCGCCGCGCTGTCGTTCCACCAGCCGACGGCGGCTTCGACACCGTGCCGGAAGGCCTGGAACGAACCAGAGACACTCGACTCTGTGTTCAAGAGACCGATCTGCCACGGTGGTATTCCGGATATGGCTGTGGTGCTGGTGACGGGCAGCGACGTCGTCGGCGCCACGGTCGTGTTCGGAGCAACCGTTGTATCGCTCGGCTGCTCGGTCGTCGATGTCGTGGTCGTCGATGTCGTGGTCGTCGAAGAAGTCGAACTGGTCGTCGAGTCAGATATCTCGACTACCGGTAGTTGCAGGGGATCCAAGCGGTCCACCGGATCCACGGGGTCGAGGACCGTGGTGATGATGTTGATGTCGGCACGACCCACGTCGCCTTGGCCCGCATCGGCTGACGATGTGCAGGAGGCCGCGAGAACAACAACCGCGAAAGCCGCCACCCCCGATCGTCTTGACCCTTCCATGTGAGATACGTCGACCGCAGCAGCACCTGCTGAAGACGCCGGACCCGGGGCTGTGATGCCGAGCCCCCACGGCTGGGACGCTGTTGATGCCCAACCGCTGAAGCCCGGAGCTCCGTGGCCGACACCTAACTCACTAGCGACCGTCAGTCGCGGGGAGGCACAGAGATGACGACCGGCAACAACAAGGGCACCGCAGACCGAGCATGGGTCGCAATGCGAATCGTCGACATCCTCAGGAGCAGCGGATTGGACGCGTACTACGATGGAGGACGTGTCCACACCGGTTCCGACGTCATCGACGTCGAATCGCTGCTGCCTCATCTCGCCCGTTCGGACCGTTCGACCTGGGCCGATGCGATCAATCAGTACGCATCGGGAGTAGCCCAGAACCTGGCCGCTCGAGGCAATCAGGCATCATCACCTCTCGGCCAGCTGGTAGTCGAGGACGTGGCCGAGCAACGCAGCCGACGCCCCTCTCGTGCAGGAGCCCTGTCGGCCCCGTCTCTGTCGGCAGCACTCGGGATGAAGCCAAGACCAGTCCAGGCGATGACAAGCGGAATGCTCGACCTTCGCAGCCAGAAACCCACGCCCGTCGCCGGAGAGATTCCCGCAGCCGCTCCCGTGCAGGCTCATACTCCCACCGCCGCACCAGTGATCATCACCGACCCGGCGCCCGCGCCGACACAACATCCGCTCGAACAGCTCGAACAGGCCCTCGAGTCGCTGTCGGTCCGGGTTGTCTCCAAGGACATGACCAAGGGCATTCCCACCGAAGCCATCGGTCCCTCCGCAGTGCCCGGAACGGTCACCGCTCTGTCACTTGGCGCCGACGAATGGGTCACCAACGATCGCCTGGGGCGCTGGTGCATCGATCGTTCGATCGCCGAGGGCATGGCCGAAGCGCGGATACGAGATGTGTGCAGGCCCAACGTCGACCTCGTACTGGTCGATGCATCGAGCAGGGTCTTCGTGCTCGAGTCAGAGCTTCCCGAGATCGGCGCAGCCCTCGCATTCCTCGAACTACACGTTCCGCTGCGATCAGACGAGACCGCTCTTGTGGCCACCGGCGGCGAACACGTCGCGATCGTCTCGCTGGGAGACAATCCGACGAAGGCTGCTCTCGCAGCTCTTGTCGATGGAGCCGTCGACGAGCACGCGAAGCGTCCGGGACGTCTCCGTCCTGCCCTGTATCGCCGGACCGCTGACGGTCGGATCTCGTTGCTGGCCGACGATCTCGACACCGCAGCGGGACGCCTTGCCGTGCGAGCCCTCGTGCAGACCAGCGAGGCGGTCCTCGCCTAGGCGCGAATAGGTCACGTGCCGTCCGAGTCCAAAGGGCTCACGGCGGCTAGCGTCGGAGGATGCTCATCGTTGGATTGACCGGTGGAATCGGCGCGGGGAAGACCACTGTCGCGGAAGCCCTGGCCAGACGGGGAGCAATCGTCGTCGACGTCGACGGACTGGGCCGCCAGATCATCGGTCACGGAGGTTCTGCGGTTGACGACGTTGTCGCCAGGTTCGGTGAACGGGTCAGGACCGCCGAAGGCGACATCGACCGCGCCGCCCTGGCCTCCATCGTCTTCGCCGACCCTCAAGCTCTCGCCGACCTGAACGACATCAGCCACCCCCGCATCAACGAGCTGATAGACGCGACCGTCGACGAGCTGCCCGACGACACCATCGTCGTGCTCGAGATGGCCGTCCTCGTCGAGAGCAAGCTCGGCTGGGACAACCGCCATCGGTACGAGGTGGTGGCCGTTGTCGAGGCGCCCGAGAACGTAAGGGTCGAGCGCCTCATCGATCGCGGCATGACCATCGCAGATGCGCGGGCGCGCATCGAGAACCAGGTAGGAGACGAGGATCGCAGGGCCGTTGCCAACTACGTCATCACCAACATCGGGTCGATCGACAACGTGGTGAATTCGGTTGGCGAGCTATGGGCTGACCTCCAGCGCCTCCACGCAGAGAAGAATGCCTGAGCCCGTGGACAATCGTCAGGCACTGGCCGTCGGGGGTGCGGCAATCGCCGCCCTCATCGCAATATCGGCAATCGTCGCACTGACCGGCGACGATCAATCGCCCACGTCGAGTTCGACATCCACAACCACTACCGAAGTCGTCACCACCGAACCCACCATCGTCCCGACCACGGTGCCCAGGTCCGTCGGCGACAGGTTCTTCTCTGAGATCGCGCAGCGCACCACCTCGGCAGCGATCCGCGCCAGAGCCTTGGCCGCTGACAACTCCACGGCCGCCGACTATCTCGATCACCTGATGGGTGCAATGTCGGTCGCTGGAGACCAGCCCCCGGGACGACTCGAAGGCGCCGAACCATGGCGGGTGTGCGACGCCGGCGACACCACCATCACGTGCAGATCGTTCGACAGTCTGACAGTCGACGACAACGGTCTCGTCACCGGATTCGAAATCGACGGCATTCCCATAAACGACCGCCTGGTGATCGACGGCAATGCCGCTTCCTCCGACGGTGTCACGGTCTCGCTGGCATCTGCATTTCTTACCGTTCCGAACGACTCGATGGTCCTGGTGGTCGACATCGAGAATGCCAGGGAAGATGTCTCACTGCTGACCAACGGATTCGCCGCCGTCTACAGCGATCCGATCCTCGGCGAGTTCGAGATCACATCGGCGGTCGGCGACGATCTGATCGAGCCGAACAAGACCGTCAGGATGTTGTTCGTCTTCGAGAGCGGTGGCCTCGGCGGCGATCTGATCGTGCCATTCACCACCGACGACTATTCCGAGTCACTACAAATCGCCCTCACGGTCGCAGCGCCCTGACACTGTGGGTCGGCGAACAGCTACCCCTGGCCCGGAAGATTCTTGATCACCCGAGCGCGCCGGGTTCGACAGAAGTCTCGGGGTCGGTGATCTGAACCTCATCGAGACGAACGACTCGAATCGAGGCCACCAGTCCACCGAGACGCGACTCGAGCGCCTCGACGAGGCGGCTCACGCCGAGCGGCTCGTCTGTGGCTGCAAGATCGACTGTGACCGACCGCGTTGTCGTCGAGGCGGCGATGAGAGACACCGAAGAGCGGGGACCGATCCAGGCGTCGACCACCTCGACCGCGATGACGCCTGGATCGGCCGACCCTCCGACGCCCAGCCGCTGGACCCACTGAACTGCCAGGGTGGCGGGCCGACCGATAGCGACAACGACGTCATCGGCCAAGGCACGAGTCGCTACCGGAGCCGAAGGCCCCGCGATCTCGAGCACAATCTCTTCGAGGCGCGCATCGATCCCGAGCAACTCGAAACCATCTCCGTACTCCGTCCGTAACCAGTCCGAGACCAGAGGTTCGACCTTCTCGCTCGTGGACAACGAGTCTTCGGCAGTCTGACCTGCGAGAGCGAGCCCAAGAGATTGCTCGGACCAGCGAACCGCCACATCTGTCTCGCCACCGAGGATCGGCTCGAGGTCGGTTCGCAGGTCGAAAGCGCGGGGAGGGTCGTCGGGACCGATCAGGTCGACGGTGACATCTGCACCGTCGATCTCGACGTCGTCGATGAGCAGTTCTGCATCGCCGAGCCAGTCCTCGACAACGGTTCTGACCTCGGCACGTTGTTGTGCATCCTGCACCGCCGAAGCAGAACGGGCCGCCAACGGCACGAAGACGGCGAAGAACGCGATCACGACGAACATGACCACTGCCGACACCGCCGGATGTCTTGTGACGAGGCGAATGGTCGGGACAACGCCGGTTCCGAACAGGACCACCATCGACACGACGATGATGGCCACGAGGTTCGTCAGGAACAGCAGCAGGGCGCCCGAAGCCAGGTCGGTCTGCCCGGCCTGGAGCGTGATCCCGACGGTCGCAAGCGGCGGAACGAGGGCGACAGCGACCGCCACGCCAGGCAGTGATGTGGACAGTTCGTCCCTAGCTACCGCGTAGGCACCGGCCGCTCCGGCGGCCACGGCGACGATGAAATCGCGCACGTCGGGCGACGTCCGACTCAGAATCTCGCTGCCGAATTCGAACTCGGGCAGGATCCACCCGAGGAAGGCGGCGAGAGCGATCGACAAGACAATGCTGGCGACGATCACGAAGCCGGCTCTCGCCATCCTCTGCGGAAGTCCCAGCGCACAGGCCGTGGCGAAGGTCATGAGAGGGGTCATCAAGGGGGCGACGAGCATCGCCCCGATCACGACAGCGGCCGAGTTGGCAGCCAGCCCCACAGCTGCGATGGTCACCGACAGAAGCAACATCACGCCGTACCTGCGAACCGCTCCTCGTCCCTCGCGGGGCAACAATCGCGCCATGACAGCTCGTCGTTCCGATGGCGTGAAGCGACCATCGGAGAGGGCCTCCTCAACTATGGCGTCGAGGCGCGAGGTGTCGGTGAGCGGATCGGTCACGCACGCGAAACTACCGCGTGGACGCCGTGCACTGTCTCCGCCAGAGCGCGAGACACATCAACACTGTCTCCGCCAGAGCACGAGACACATCAACACTGTCTCCGCCAGAGCACGAGACACATCAACACAGCCTCCGAGAACGCGCCGGGCCCGTCGCCATGTAGCGTGCAGACCGATGCCGTCTGCGCCAGCCAACGCGTCGGGCCGCCCCTCTGTGGGAAGGGCAATTCATCGGTCTGCAGGACAGGCCGGGCTGGCCGCACGTATCCAGGCGATCATCGTGTTGTTCATAGCGGCGGTGCCGCTCACCGCAGCAGGTCACTACTTCGCCAACCGTGTCATGGGCAGCGCCGACAGCGCCACTTTCTCTGGCCTGCTGTGGTTACCCGTCTTCGTCGTCGTTGGGCTCGGCCTCGTCGCCGCCGGTCTCGCAACACTCGCCCCCGGCTGGCACGCGACGGGTGACCGCCGCGGCATCGTCCAACTCCTCGGCGGTCTGCTCATCGCGACCGCCGACTGGATGCAGCTCGTCGACTCGTGGTCGGGTCTGGCGATGAACTTCGCCGGTGCCGGCTTGGCCGTTGCCGCAATCCTCGACGCCGTGACCAACCAGCGCTCCAGGGTCACTCGAATCGCCCTTCGCGGCGGCGAGAGGGTCACCGAATGGTTCGCCTCAGTTCTTGCGTTCGGGGGAGCACTCGTCTTCGTCTTGCCCCACGAGGCCACGATCGATCAGGCAACGGTCGATTGTTCACCGATGTGGATCATCCTCGAGACGGGTTGTTTGACCCCCGACTCGATCTGGTGGCCTATGCCGGTCGGAGCAGCCATCATCGGTCTGACGATGCTGAGCATCGTGCGAGGCAGCCCTGCGATGACCTCAGGCTCGTAGCCGAGGAACCATGACGACCTGATCGGGCCTGAACACCCTAAACGGCCCCCTCCTCCAGCCGACGAACCAACGGTCGGAGCCCCAGCCGCGCTCCGGTCCGAAGCAGGAGTGGAACTGAACGTGGAATCGAAACGCGTCGTCGTCGTGGGCCAGGGCTACGTCGGCCTGCCCTTGGCGATGCTCGCGGTCGAGAAGGGGCACGATGTCATCGGCTACGACGTCGACGATTCCCGCATCGAAGCCCTCGAGAACGCGACCTCATTCGTCGAGGATGTCTCCGATATCGAGGTCGCCGATGCGCTGGCGACCGGTCGGTACCGGCCATCGGTCGATTCGAACTCACTCGCCGGGTTCGATGTGATCGTCATCACTGTTCCGACACCACTCCGAGAAACACTTCCCGATCTCTCATATGTCGAGGCGGCCACAAGAACACTCGCCCGCTACCTCAGGCACGGGGCAACCGTGATACTCGAGTCGACGACCTATCCCGGCACGACGGAGGACGTACTCGGACCGATGATCGACGAACTCACCGGGCTCCGGGCAGGGCACGACTATCACCTCGGATTCAGTCCCGAACGTATCGATCCCGGAAACCACACGTTCGGTCTTCGCAACACTCCCAAGGTGGTCGCCGGGATAGATCCCTCTTCGCTGGAGGCGATCAAGGGTTTCTACGACTCGGTTCTCGACGCCGATGCCGACGGGAAAGCGATCACGGTCCCAGTCAGCACACCCAAAGAGGCCGAGCTCGCGAAACTGCTCGAGAACACCTTCAGGCATGTCAACATCGCACTGGTCAATGAACTTGCGATGTTCGGACACGATCTGGGCATCAATGTGTGGGAAGCGATCGACGCCGCCGGTACCAAACCCTTCGGATACATGAAGTTCACCCCCGGGCCCGGTGTCGGCGGGCACTGCCTCCCGATCGACCCGTCGTACCTGTCGTGGCAGGTTCGACGCCGCCTCGGACGAGCGTTCCGGTTCGTCGAACTTGCCAACGACATCAACGACCACATGCCCGACTATGTGACCGACCGGCTCATCCACGCCCTCAACGACCGGATGATCGCCCTCAACGGCGCAAGAATCCTCCTGCTCGGGCTGGCCTACAAGGCCAACACAAGCGACGCCCGGGAGTCGCCGGCCCTCGCCGTCGCCGAACGCCTCTTGAAGATGGGTGCTCGGGTTCGGGCGGTCGACCCCCATCTGAGCGAAGCTCACAGGCTCGACCCCTCCATCACCCTGGTCACCGTGAGCGACGAGGAGCTCATCAAGGCCGACGCTGTGGTGCTTCTGACCGATCACGCCGACTTCGATCTCGCCCACATCGCCGACACCGCCGACCTGGTGCTCGACACACGCAACAAGATGTCCGGCGAGTCGGTCGAGCTGCTGTAGCCTCCGCCGGTGCCCACGATCCACACCGCCGTGATCTTTGACTTCGACGGCACGATCATCGACACCGAGTGGCCAGACTATTCGGCCTTTCAACGCGTACACCGGGATCACGGCCTTCCGCCGATTCCTTTGGCGCGATGGCAATCGACGATCGGGCTTGCAGACAACGCGCTGAGCGTCGACTTCACAGCCGAGCTCTTGGCCCAACGACCCGGCATCGACGAGGGTGAGATTCACCTCAAGCGGCGCCGGTATCGCGACAGCTTGATCGCCGCCGAACAAACCAGAGCGGGCGTCAAGGAATGGGTCGATCACGCATCGACCAACGATCTTCCATTGGGCGTGGCGTCGAGCAGCTCGCCCGAATGGGTTCTGGGTCATCTCGAACGCATCGGCTTGCTGTCGTATTTTGATCACGTGGAAGGCACGTCGCACGGCCAAACCGGAAAGCCGGCTCCCGACGTCTACCTACGTTGTGCGTCCGCTCTCGACGCCAACCCGCTGGAGACCGTCGCCATCGAGGACTCACCCCACGGCGCCTCAGCCGCCCTCGCTGCCGGGATGTCGTGTATCGCAGTTCCGAATCGCATCACAGCGGGTGCCAGGTTCGACCCCGACGCCTACCACCTGAGTTCACTCGGCGACGCCGACCCCACGGATTGGCTGCTCACACGAGAGCGTCGATGATGTCGTCGATGTCTTCCCCGGTCGTCCGGGGGTTGACGAAACAGAATCGATAGACCGGCTCGCCCTCGTGCCGTGAAGGCACAACAAAGGCTCGCTCCTCGTTCATCATGTCGATCGAGCGGTCCTGATATTGCTGAGCAGTCCAGCCCTTGCGCCTGAACACAACAACCGAGAGCGATGGCTCTATGGCCAGCTCGAGATGATTGGCGGCGCGGATCTTCTCGGCTGCGATCTGGGTCAACCTCAGGGTCACTTCGATCGCTTCGGCATATGCGCTGGTTCCGTGTGTCGCCAACGAGAACCAGAACGGGAGACCCCTGACCCGCCTGGTCAGGTGGATGGCGAAGTCGCTTGGGTTCCACTCGCCCCAGCCATCGAGGAAGTCGAGGTACTCGGCGTGCTGGGCGTGCGCCGATCGACCGGCGGCCGGGTCGCGGTACAACAACGCACAGCAGTCGAACGGAGCGAACAGCCACTTGTGTGGATCGACGATGTAGCTGTCGGCGAGTTCGATTCCGTGGAACAGTGGCCGGGTCGACGGTGCGGCCATCGCAGCCCCGCCATAGGCACAGTCGACGTGAAACCACACACCCTCCTCACGACACACACGACCGATATCGGCCAGGTGATCGATGCGGCCCAGGTTTGTGGTTCCTCCGGTGGCCACGACACCGGCCACCCTGTATCCCTCGCTGGCGAGGACGTCTGCAACCGCTTCGCCCGTCATGCGAAAATCGTCGTCGACCTCGACCTGGATCACATCGGCGTCCATGACCCTCGCGGCAGAGGCGACCGACGAGTGGGCCGTTCGTGGGGCCAGGAACGCCCACCGGGACGGACGCTCGAGCCCGGCCGCGTTCAGACGACTCTCGGCGCGACCGCGCGCCGCCACCATCGCCGAGAGGTTTCCGATGGTTCCTCCCGCCACAAATACACCCCCACTACCCACCGGCATCCCCGCGATGTCGACCAGCCACTGCAGGGCCTCGTTCTCCGCGTGCACCGCGCCGGCACCCTCGATCCAGCTGCCTCCGTAGATCGATGAGGCTCCGACCAAAACGTCGAACAGTACCGACGCCTCCGTTGGGGCGGCAGGGACAAACGAGAGGTACTTCGTATAGTCGACCGACAGGCAGCTTGGCGCCAGAATCTCGTCGAAGATACGCAGAGCCTCGTGACCTCCCAGGCCTTGTGGTGTGATGGTGGCTCCCGTCGCAGCGGCCAGTTCCTCATCGGTGGAGGTCGAGTCGAGAGGCACCGGTTCCTCGCTGATTCGTTTGCGAGCAGCGGCGAAGATGGCATCTGCCAGCTCGTCGGTCGCCTCGCTGTAGTGGTGCATACGGTATTCGGGACCGTGCATGCCTACTCCCCTTCCCCGATGATGGCTGCAAACCTCGACTCGACCTGGGCTTCCTCGTCCTCGACCATCGATCCCCACGTGAAGAGCCTCTGGCGGGTGACCGCGTCGGGGAAGAGGATCTGGTTCTCGGCCAGGGCGGCTGATTCGCCACCCATGCGCACCAGCTCGTCCCGGACGCCGAGCACCGGCGAGATGTACTGCACCCAGCTGGTGATCTGAGCAGCGTTTGCCGGGTCATAGACAAAATCCATCCACTTGCCCGCTGCGGCGATGTTCGACGACCCTGCCGGAATGACCATGGTGTCGAACCACTGGATGGCTCCCTCCTCGGGAATGACGAACTCGATGTCGGGCCGATCGCGTTGAAGCTGGACGATGTCGCCGGACCACGCCATCGCAGCCGCCAACTCGCCACTGGCGAGACCATCGGCGAACTCGAAGCTGGTGAATCGCGATACCTGGCCCGAAGCAGCGGCCGCTTCGATGCGGTCGAGCGCAACCATGGCGGCGTCGAACGTCGGCCTGGTGGGGTCGGCGCCATCCACGAGCATGGTCAGTCCGAGGGTCTCGCGCATCTCGCGCACCATGCCGACACCCGAATCGAACCGGCTCTCGAACAGATCGGTGACGGTCGGAACGCGACCTCCCGTCAGGGCCGGGTTGTAGGCAATGCCCGTTATTCCCGCCTGCCACGGCATGTTGAATCGGGCGCCTCTGTCCCAAGCCGGCGTCAGGAACGACGGGTCGATGTTGACATGATTGGGAACGATCTCGAGCGGAATGGCCTCCAGCCAGCCCCGATCGAGCATCTGTGCCGCCAGCCAGAACGTCGGGACGATGATGTCGTATCTCAACGACCCCACTCCGCTCAGGCCAGGAGAGATGACGTCATCGAACGCCGCGGCATTGTCCTCGTAGCTCGTGTCGTAGCCGACATCGATTCCAGTCTCGGCTCGAAAGCGATCGACCGTCCCGACCAGGCCGTCGTCGCTGGGGTCGATGTAGTCGGCCCAGTTCCAGATCGAGAGATCGGACGATCCACCAAGATCGAACGTACGTCGATCCCCCGCACAGGCCGCGAGAACGAGAGCAGACGCAGAAGCCAGGAACCGCCTACGAGAAATCACCGGTTCGCCTTCTGGCTAACTAACGCTCGCACCGTGCGGCTCACTGCCCTACCTTCGCCTTCTGGCTCACTAACGCTCGCACCGTGCGGCTCACTGCCCTACCTTCGCCTTCTGGCTCACTAACGCTCG
>JAAETH010000081.1 GCA_024228575.1 Actinomycetes bacterium | reverse complement strand
GATCCGTGGAACTGGTTGGTGCCCGTCTTGGTGACGACGTTGAAGACCGTCCCCAGCGTTTGGCCGTACTCGGCGGAGGCGCCGGTGCCAACCACCGCGTACTCGGCGACCAACTCTTCGTTGAACGTCCACGCGAGATAGCCGGCTCCCGGCGTGGTCCGGTTGACGCCGTCGATGTTCCACTGGCTCGCCTTCGCGTCAGCGCCGAAGGCGTTGATGAATGCCGATCCCTCCGATGGCTGGGTAATGCCGGGAGTTGTAGCCATGAGGTCGTAGAAATTCCCCCTGGTCGGCAGGTCGACGACATCCTCGAACTCGAGATTGGTAGTGAAGGTGGCGCTCGCCACGTCGATCATCGGTGCCTCGGAGGTCACCGTGACCACGTCGGAGAACTCCCCCGGCATGCTGAAGTCGACCGAGGCCACCTTGCCGATCGCGACTCGCACCTCCTCGGCTGCCTGGGTTTGGTAGCCTTCGAGGGTGGCCGTGACCTTGAAGGTGCCGATCGGCATCGCCAGGAAACTGAAACCGCCGGAAGCGCTCGTCACCGCCGTCCGCTGGGCCGAGCCGAGAACCTCGCCGGCTACCACGATCGTGACCCCCGGCAGGGCCTGCCCATCGGCGTCGACGGTCCTTCCGCGAATGCTGCCGGTGGTCTGGGCCGATACGGAGAGCGCCGAGAGCAGCTGGAGGACCAATACGCCAAGGATTCGTGAAGCTCTGATCATCGGATTCACCTCTTTCGATGAAGGGAGAGCCTCTTCCTTGCCGAGGCAGAGAATGGCCTCGTGGGTCTGGTATCACGCAATAATGTGGTAGATCGACCGGCGAGTCAAGCTTTTTGCGACTTTTCTTCGGCATTCTCTCGACGTAGAGCCGGCGCGGCTGAACGGCCAGTCAGCTTTTGAGGCCGAATCAACGCCGCGCAGAGCCGAAATCGGCGACCTTGCCTTCGGCAGTCAGATAGAAGCGGTAAACCCGGCGAGCGTCCTCGGTCACGAGCGCGTAGTGGGCAATCCTCGTCACCGTCTCGCCGAGCCGTTCCAT
>JAAETH010000080.1 GCA_024228575.1 Actinomycetes bacterium | reverse complement strand
CGGCGAGGCGCGGAAGGGCGGCCAGCGCGATCATGCCGGCGCCGTAGGTCCCCTTGGGTTCGACCAGAATGGCCGCGGTCAGGGTCTCGTCGGAATCGAGGTGAGACGCCAGCTTCCTCTGCATCCGCTTTGTGATATCGGCCACGGTGCTGCCAATCCTTCGTGCGGCGATGCGGGTCTGGGTGTGAGAGTATCGCCACAATGGTTCGAGAGGGCCGACGGTCTCGACCACTAGCGGAGGCGATTGTGACCATCCAGACAATGCCGAATGGAACTGTTCACCTAGACGTCGTCGATGCGATCGCTACGGTGACCTTGGCTCGCCCCGAGAGGCTGAATGCCATGTCGGTCGACCTGATGTGCGACCTGCTGACCGCCATCGAGACAGCCGTGGGCAATCGGGCGGTCCGGGTCCTGGTGTTGACCGGCAGCGGTCGCGGGTTCTGCTCAGGGGCTGACCTGATCGATCCAGATCTCGGTGACGTCAGCGAGAGCATGGACACGGTCTTTCATCCGGTGATGAGGGCGCTGATCGAGTCTCCGATACCGACGGTGGCCCGGGTGAACGGGGTCGCAGCGGGCGGTGGCGTGGGGCTTGCACTCGCATGCGACATAACCATCGCCGCTCGGTCGGCCTCATTCGTCGCGACGTTCGGCCCGCGACTCGGCATTGTCCCCGACCTCGGAACCACGTGGAGTCTGCCAAGGCGCGTCGGCCGGGCCAGGGCACTGGGTATGGCCATCCTGGGCGATCGGATCGACGCATCTCAGGCCGAGGAATGGGGGCTCGTATTTCGAACGGTCGACGATGCCGGGCTCGACGACGAGGTGGCCCGGGTGACTTCGGCGCTGAGCCGCACATCGGCAGAGGCGGTCGTACGGATCCGCGAATCGATCGACTCGTCGACAGATAACACCTTCAGCGAACAACTCGATCTCGAGCGCGACCACCAGGTGGTGCTGATCCCGATGAACATGGGCGAGGGCGTGAAGGCGTTCACGGAGAAGCGCGAACCCGACTTTGGTGAGCGTCGCAGCTAGAGCCTCGACCCGTCAGCCGCTGCCAACGCCGGTACGGGTTGGCGTTGGGTCGACACGCGCTGACAAGCTGTGGTTTCAGCAGAACCACTTCGAGAGGTACGCCGATGCCAACGCCAGAGCTTCGACACGTCGCAACCATGACAGCCCGATTGGGTGGTGATTCATTCGCGATCAAGGCTCCACTCGGTCGGCGATTGATCGTCGAGGTGGAGGAGGTGACCATCGAAGGCGACCGCCTCAAGGCACACATGGTCGGCAAGTCGGCGGCCGATTGGCTGACGGTGGCCGACGACTTCAGTTGGGGTTCCCTCGACGTGCGCTTCACGCTCGAGACCGACGACGGTGCACTCGTCTACGTCGAATACGGCGGACGGGCCGATCTCGCCGCCGGCAAGGTCATCTCAGCTCCCGTGTTCCATTGTGGTGACGAGAGATATGACTGGCTCAACCGAACCCAGTTTGTCGCAGTCGGATCGACCGACCGCGAAACAAATCTTCTCACCTACGAGCTGTACGAGATCGGTGTCTGAGCCACCGACTGGGCCGTGGCGGGTTCGGTGAACAGATCGGTCATGTCGCCCCAATTCAGGACGACAAACTCTGGTTCTGATCGAAGCGGACGACTCGTCTGTTGGTGACGAGAGCCGTGATGAGCTCGACCGGTGTCACGTCGAAGGCCGGGTTCACAGCGTCGGTACCCGATGGGGCGGTGGGGTAGCCCAATACCGAAGCGACTTCGGCGGATCCGCGGTCCTCGATCTCGATGTCATCGCCGGACGCCGTGGCCATGTCGACCGTCGATTCGGGGGCCACAACGATGAAGGGAACCCCGGCGTGGCGAGCGGCCAGAGCGAGGCTGAAGCTACCGATCTTGTTTGCAGTATCGCCATTGGCCGCTATGCGGTCGGCGCCGATCAACACGACGTCGGCCGCACCTCGAGACAAGAGGAACGGGCCGGCCGAGTCGACGAGCAGCCGGAAGGGTGCACCCATCTTCTTGAGCTCCCAGGCGGTGAGGCGAGCCCCTTGAAGTAGGGGTCGGGTCTCGAGTGGCAGGGCTTCACCCAACTGCGACCGTTCGTGCAGGGTCTGGACGACGGCCAGTGCCGTACCCCGTTCGACGGCAGCAAGCCCGCCGGTGTTGCAGATTGTCATGACGTCTGCCCGGGGTTTGTTGACCAGTTCGATGACAAGGTCGGCCCCGAGGTCTCCCATCGAAACCGACGCGGCAAGTTCCTCTGCGCGGATCTGGTGCGCCTCGGCCTCGGCTGCGGCGGGATCTCGCCTTGCGATCGATGCGACCCTGTCGACCATCCGAGCCAGGTTCACCGCCGTCGGACGTGCGTGGCGGATCGAATCGATGGCGGCCTCGAACTCGGCTCTGTCGACGGTCGGGTGGTGCACACGTGCTGCCAGCACAACCCCGAACGCCCCGGCGACCCCGATGGCTGGTGCACCCCTGACCGACAGGCGAGCGATTGCAGCTACCAGGGTGGGAACGTCGCGGATCTCGAGAAGGACCTCATCGGTCGGCAGGCGTGTCTGGTCGATCATCGTCACGACGCCGTCTCGATAGTCGATCGTCGTCACGCCGTGCTCCCGTATCCCGGTCCCTCGCCCATCTTGGACAGGACCTCGTCCATCTGTTCGTCCGTCAACTCGGGCGGCTCGCCCAGAACCAGCGCCCTGAGGTACTGGGCCGCCAGGGTCTCGATTTCGATCGCCGTCCCGAGTGCTCTCGTCGGGTCTGCGCCGACTGCGACCAGGCCGTGGTGTGCCATCAGTGTTGCCGTGCGGTCGACGAGGGCCTCGACGACGTGTGCCGACAGCTCGGCCGTTCCGAAGGTGGCATAGGGGGCACAACGAATGTCTCGGCCACCTCCCACAGCGACCATGTAGTGGAACGCGCCGATGCCTCGCCCGTGCACTGCGAGCGCCGTGGTGTTGACGGGGTGTGCGTGAACGATGCCGCCCACATCGGGCCGAGCCGCGTAGATGTCGAGGTGGAATCTCCACTCCGACGATGGACGTCGATTGTTGTCGGCAGTCCACGCCCCGCTCTGGGCCATGTGCACGACGTCGGCAGGCGTCAGCTCGTCGTAGGGTGTGCTCGACGGCGTGATCAGGATCTCGTCGCCGTCGCGCATCGAAACATTGCCGGACATCCCCGAGTTGATGCCGCGCTCGTTCATGGCGAGAGCGGTCTCGATGACCAGGTTCGCCGGGTCGGTCGTCATGGATTCACCAACGTGAGCGTTCGTGCGATGAGCCTGTGCAGCGGATCGGCGACAGTACCCACCAGATCGAAGATGTCGTCAGTGCTGAGAGCCGTCGGACCCGACTCGTTCGTGCTCATACCCGCAGCGGCGTTGGATACAACACCGATCGATGCGTAGGCGATGCCGAGCTCGCGGGCCAGGGCGACTTCGGGGTAGCCGGTCATCCCGACGAGGTCGGCACCGAGCATTCGCATCATCTCGATCTCCGCTGGTGTCTCGAACCGAGGTCCATTCGTGGTGGCGTACACACCGCCATCGACAACATCGATGCCCTCCACGCGCGCGGCCGCGAGCAGGTGACCTCGCAACGACGGATCGTAGGGCCACGTCATGTCGGTGTGATGTCTGGCTGCGTCGAATGATTCGTTCGATCCATCGAAGAAGGTGGTGGCCCGGCCGTTCGTGAAGTCGAGGAAGTCCGAGATGATCACGAGATCTCCCACCGACAGTGAGCGGTCGATACCTCCGCTGACCGCCGTGGCGATGATCGAGGTGGCACCGGCATCACGAAGTGCCCAGATATTGGCCCGATAGTTGATTCGTGAAGGGGGAACCGAGTGGTCGGCTCCGTGCCTTGGGAGGAACACAACATCGTGATCGAGCCATCGGCCCACCGTCACGAGCGTGCTGCCGTACGGCGTGTCGACCGTTTCGACGGCGCGGTCGATCAGGTCTGGTATGTCGTAGAACCCACTGCCTGTCACCAACCCGAACATCGCTGGCCAGTCTGCCACCTCCACCTGGCGAGTACTGTGGATCGTGGATTTCGCATATGGGTGAAGGCCAGAGGAGTGAAGAGTGGCACCGAGAGTTGGCACCATCACCGTCAACACCGAGGATCTCGACAAGGCGGTCGCCTTCTGGTCGAGCTTCTTGGGCGTTGAGGTCCTTCATTCCAACACCGACATCGGCATCGTGTGGTTGTGTCCTGACACCCCCGATGGGGTGAACATGGCTTTCCAGCTGGTGGCGACAAGGCCGGCGCCCCCCAACGAGGTTCATCTCGACATCGCGGTCGACGACCTCGACTCGGCTCAGGCCAAGATCGAGCAGCTGGGCGGTTCGCTGGTGGCGGTGAACCACCTGGGCAATGGGTTCGAGTGGCGGGTGGTCACCGATTCCGAAGGCAACCAGTTCTGTATTCTCTGCGAGTAGCCGAGCCCGCTACCGCGATCCTCTGCGAGCAGCCCGCTCGGGAACGGCCCCGGTTCGAGGTCAGTCCCCGTACTCGTTTTCCGGGGCTGGATAGATGCCCTCGTCGACTTCCTGGCGGAAGGTCTTGGCCGCCTCGAGCAGGGTTTCACCGATGTTGGCGTACTGCTTGACGAACCTCGGGATTCGGCCGCGGTTAAAGCCTGCCCAGTCGCTCCAGACCATGAGCTGACCATCGCAGTTCGGGCCCGCGCCGACCGAGATGGTCGGGATGGAGAGTTCTTCGGTCACCTGGCCGGCGATCTCGGATGGAACCATCTCCATGACGACTGCAAACGCGCCGGCGTCTTCGACTGCGTGGGCATCGGCGAGAAGGGCTTCAGCACCCTCTCCTCGGCCCTGGATGATGTGACCCCCGAGACCGTGTTCGCTCTGGGGTGTGAAACCGATGTGGGCCATGACTGGGATGCCGGCGCGAACCACCCGCTTGATCTGTTTGTAGCTGCGTACACCACCCTCCAGCTTCACAGCGTGGCAACCCGTCTCCTTCATGAAGCGGGTGGCCGTTTCCAGGGCCTGATCCGGGCCATTTTCGTAGGAACCAAACGGCATGTCGCCCACGACGAGCGCACGTTTGACACCACGCACCACGGCGGCGGTCAGCGGAACCAGCTCGTCCATGGTCACGGGCAGGGTCGTGTCGTAGCCGAACACGGTGTTGCCGGCCGAGTCGCCAACGAGCAGGAAATCGATGCCCGCATCGTCGAATATCGATGCCGACAAGAAGTCGTAGCTGGTCAGGCCGGTGATCTTGATTCCCGTCCGTTTCGCGCGGGCGAAGTGGCGGATGCGAACCCGCTTCAGGGCGGGATTGCTGTCTGCGCTGCTGTATGGACGCTCTTCATCGCTCACGGTCCCACCGTAGTACTGCAGACGCCTTCTTTGAAGTGTCGAGTGTCATATTCGGACAGTGGTCACGGTTCAGAGCAAGTCTCGTTGGAGGCCTGTTCCGCGACGAGGCTGCCGACACACTTCGACCGACCCGTGCGCGGCGGACCACCTCTTGCGCTCACATCGTCGGTGCGAAAGGATAACGCCTGTCATGGCTCTGGCGGCAGGACCCCGCAGATCGCGGGGATTGTTCGCCGGGGCCGGAAGGAACAGATGAGTTCGACAAGCCTACGCGCGAGCATAGCGATCGGTCTTCTGGCCTTCTTCTCCGGGCTGTTCGCCAGCAGTGTCACGGCGCAGGAATACCCGTTGCAAGACGGAGAACTTCGCATTGAGGACGACGAGCAGGTCTCTGATGTGGTGCGTCAAGGTTCGTCGATCCTCTTGTCGGGGACGGGCTTTGCGCCGGGAAGCACCGTCGTCATCACTGCAGAGTCGGACCCGATCGAGCTTGCCTCAGCCGTAGCGGATGCAACGGGAACATTCTCTGTCACCGTGAGGATCCCGTCGACTCTCGATCTGGGTTCTCACACACTCAAGGCAACTGGAGAGGGCGCGACCGGGGGCACGCTCGTGTTGGCGCAGTCTGTGTCGGTGGCCGACACAGACGGCAATCTGCCACTCACCGGTGCCGATTCCTCGACAATGCTGTTGTTGGCTGGCGGCCTGTTGGCGTTGGGCGCGACAGTTCTGGTAGCGGGGCGACGAGTGTTCACTCGGGCTGGCTGATGTTGAGGCCGCGCTCAGGGCTCGTTCCCGAGGGTGGCGTGCTGCTGCTCGGCGCGATGGTCGCGGCGAACTGCGGCAATCTGGCGTTTCACGCCATTGCCTCTCATCGGCTGGGCCCCGAATCGTACGGAGCGCTGGGCTCGTTGCTGGCGGTCTTGTTCGCTTTCGCCGTCCCCGCGGGCGCGGTGCAGGTCGCGCTGAGTGGCGAGACCGCACGCCTGCTGGCGCGTGGTGTTGGTGTCGATTCGCGGCGACTCCTGCACCGGTTCGTCGTCATGGGGATAGCGGGAGGTTTGGTGGCGATTCTCATATCACCCTTGCTCTCCGATTATCTGAAGCTCGGAAGCAGTTACACCGTGATGATGCTGGGTGCATTCGTCCTCCCGGCAACGGTGGGACTCGTTCCGCGAGCAGTCCTCCTCGGCGCGGAGCGACATCGTGATCACGCCCGTGTCGTCATCGGCGGCGCGGGCATCAGGGTGCTGCTTGGGGCACTGTTGTTGTGGTGGTCCGCTACGCTCATGGCCGCATTGGTGGCCATCGCGCTCTCCGAGGTCGGCCTCTGCCTGATGCTTCTTGTTGTCGCGCGTGACCGAGTGCCAGACGCATGGCACCTGACCCTGCGGCCATCGGACTTCTCTGCCGCGATGTTTGCGTTGTTGGGCCTCTGGCTCCTGGTAGGCGCCGATACCGTTCTGGCTCGCCACTACTTGATCGAGGCCCATTCGGGCCTCTACGCGGCTGCAGCGACCGTGGGCCGGATCGGCCTCTTCATACCTCTCGCAGTCACGTCGATCGTCTATCCGCGAATCGTGGCATTGGCCGGCACTCGCCAGGCCGGGGTTCTTGTGAGGAACTCGGTGGCAGCAATCACCGTTGTCGGAGCCGTCGCCAGCATTGGGCTTGCCATCGTGGTGAAACCCGTCGTCCCATGGATCTTCGGAGCCCGTTTCGAGGTCTCGGCGGCGATTCTGTTCGGCATGGGTTTGACGGCCACGGCAGCCGGAGTTCTGAATCTGTTGATCCATGTGCACCTGGCGAACCGGAGCCGTTCGGCATTCACTGCGTGGGTGGGTTTGGTCTTGGTCGTGATCGGTGTCGGATTCTCGCACTCGTCAGCGATCACGATCGTGTCGATCGCATGTATGGGCTCGGTTGCCGCTGCACTTCTCGCGGCCATCGCTCTGCGGCCGCAGGAATTGGTCGGCGGGCCGTCGGCGAAGGTCGTTGGGGTTGGGCGTCCCGAGATCGTACTCACCGGGGATGCGACGGCCTGTGAGCAATTTCGGGCCGAACTCTCCGGCACCGGGTGCGAAGCGACGATCAGTATCCGCCAATTTGACGGAGCCCAGATGTCCGCGTTGTTGTCCGATCCGCGGAGCCGCGTGATCGTGGATGTGAATCGCGACGTTCACGTGGCGACCGTCTCGGAGGCTATGTGGGTTTCGGAGACGTTCGACATGCCACTTGTCGCTGCATGTCGTTGGCATCCACGGTGTCCCTCCTCCTACGCCACCAGATCCAAGCGTGCCGGCATCGTGGGGCTCATGTTCGGGGGCGGCGTCGATCTCGGGGCTGGAGTTGTGGTCATCAGCGCGCAGGTGGGCCACGACGTGGCGCTGGCTCTCGGAACCAGCACCTCGCGGTCCGTGCAGGAGGTATCTGCCGCCGCTGCCTGGAACTCGCCTGCGCCCCGATGTGATGTGCCCATCCACGGCTCGGTTCCTCCCCGGCTCGGTGCAGCCGAACTGGCACGGCTGGTTCGCTGCGCTGTACGTCTCAGGTTGAGGACTCCCGCCAGGAACCTCAGCTCGGGTAGGCGCCGCTGGATGTCGATCCTCGGCACGGCCACGACGCCGGCAGCGGGAGCGACGTGACTTCACGGTCGCGGGTGCTCGTCTGCAGCTTTCGCGATCTTCGCCACCCCGCGGCGGGGGGAGCCGAGGTGTATACCGCTGAGGTTCTCAGCAGGTGGGCGGATGAGGGCCACGAGGTCGTTCTGTTCTCCGCAGGAGTCCCAGGCGCCGACGTGGTCGAGGCCAGGGATGGTTACACGGTCGTCCGAGGAGGGAACAGGGCGACGCTGTATCGGGCCGCAAGGCGCTTTCATGCCACGGAGAAGCCGTTTGATCTGTTGATCGACCAGGTCAACACCAGACCCTTCTTCTGCAACGAGTGGATTCGGCCAGGGGAACGATCGGCTGCGCTCATCCATCAGGTGGCACGAGAGGTGTGGCGATGTCAAACATCGCTGGCGACGGCCATGCTGGGGAGATATTGGCTCGAGCCCAGGTGGCTTCGCCGGATACGGCACGTCCCGACGGTCGCCATTTCGGAGTCGACGGCCGACTCTCTTCGGTTGTACGGACTGCAGCGGGTGCTCACGTGCACAAGACCGACCGTGCCACTCACCGGGTCGACACAAACCGAACACAATGACGATCCCAAGATCGTGTTCGTCGGGCGCCTGGTGGGCAACAAGCGACCCGACCACGCGGTCGAGGCCTTTGAACGAGTGCGACGCCACCTGCCGAGAGCGACCATGACGATCATCGGATCTGGGCCGTTGGAGAACCGACTGCGGGGTCTCGCAGGCACCGGTGTCGAACTGCTCGGACGCACGAGCAGCGCTGAACGCGACGCCCACGTCGAGTCCGCCGACGTCTTGATCGTCACCTCGACACGGGAGGGCTGGGGCCTTGTCGTGGACGAGGCGGCCGCCCTCGGCACGCCGGTCTTTGGCTACGACACGCCTGGCCTTCGGGACTCGATCGGCGCAACGTCGGGGATCCTGGTCGAGCCACGGCCCGAAGCGCTTGCAAAGGCGTTGATCGAACATCTCGAAGGTCCGCGTGCAGAAGGCACCGAGTGTCGTCTGGGACAGGACTGGGATACCCTCGCCGACCGCCTCTGGGAGATGGTGAACGAGATAGCCGAACCGCGCTTCGGGCCCATCCGATGACTGGATCGTTCGATATCTCGGCGGTTGTGCCGACGTTCAACTCGTCCAGAACGATTGAGGCTTGTCTGCGAAGCCTTGCTCTGTCGGAGGGTGTGGCCGTCGAGGTGGTTGTGGTCGACAATCATTCGACAGACGACACCGCCGAAATCGGACGTCGGTTGGCCGACCGGTGCATCATCTGTGGGCCCGAGCGATCCGCTCAGCGCAACACCGGTGTTCGGTTCGCAAGTGCCGAATTTGTGGCTGTCATAGACAGCGACATGGTGCTCGAACCGCGCGTTCTGGCTCTCGCCCGCAAAGCCCTCCTCAGGGATCGCAACGTTGAGGCGGTCGTGTTGTCGGAGCGCTCGTTCGGTGCCGGATTCTTCGCCCGATGTCGCGCACTCGGGAAGGACATCAGCATCGGCAATCCTCTCGTCGAGGGAGCGAGGGTCTTCAGGCGTTCGACGTTCATCGATCTCGGAGGTTATGACGAGGATCTTCACGCCGGTGAGGACTGGGATTTCTCGGACCGTGTTGAGGCCGCTGGAGGACACATTGCGCGCGTCGATGAAGCTGTGGTCTGGCATGACGAAGGGCGCGTGTCGCTGCCTCGCACCTTCCAGAAGAAGCGTCACTACGGCAGAAGCCTGCTGTTGTATCTCGGTACGCCGGACCGCGGAGAATCGCGCCGCCGCCTTCTTCAGGCCTTGTCACCCGCGTGGATGTGGCGAGGATTGGCCAGGCCACACTTGCTCGCTGGACTGGTGCTGCTGCGAGGGTTCGAAGTCGCCGGGCTGGCGACCGGCGTTGTTGAGGCCTGGGCAAAACGACGATGAAGCTGCTACGGCTTGCGCTGGTTCACTACGGCAGGAAACTCCTTGCCACACCAGCACTCGCATACGCAATCTCGGCGAGCCTGGCGGCCCTGATTGTCTTCAATTGGTTCCAGGCGGACTTCATCGCAGCGGGTGACGTCGGACCGTTCGAACGGTCGAGTCTGGCCTCGGAGGCGGGCGCGATCTGGAACCATCAGCAGACAGGTGCTGGTTCCACCTCGATCGACATCGGTCGTGCTGTCGAGGCTTGGTTGATCGAGTTGACCAGCGCGGCCGGAGGTAATGCCCAGTTGGCTCAGCGGCTGCTGTATATGGCGATTGCCGGCTTGGGCGCGGCGGGCACCGTCCATCTCTGTCGCATAGCCACATCGAAGCTGCCATTGCTGATCGCCGCAGGCATGTTGTCGCTGCTCAACCCCTGGGTTGCTCTCCATTCACCGAACCCGGTTCTGCTGATGGCCATCGGAGCGACCGCCGGATTGTGCGGGCAGCTACTTGTCCCCATGCGAGGGGGAAAGCAGTCGTCGTTGGCGATCGCAGCGTGGGCGCTCCCGCTCGTCTATCTGTCGCTGAACCTTGCGGCGGTGGCGGTCACGGTCGGTGCCGCAATCGTGTGTGCCGTCCTGGGTGTGGTCGGCGCACACCAGACGAGTGGAGTTGATGGTCCCGCACGGAACACGCTTGTCGGTCTGGGTCTCGCTGCTCTGGTCAACATCTGGTGGGCAGCCCCGACCGTCTGGGTACTGCTGACGGGTGTTTCCGGTGCCGAGCAAGCGATTGTCTCCGACGTCGAGCAATGGTCCTGGTCGCACGGGCAGAACTCGCTGGCCAATGTTGTCACGCTGACCGCTCACTGGGGCTGGGTCGATTCGTCGATCTTCCCGTGGGCGTCCGGCCCTGCTGCGGGTCCATGGTCTGTCCTTCGTTGGGGGCTCCCAGTCGGCGCCCTGGGCGGGCTCGCCTTGCTGTACCGCAGTGGCGGTGGTGCTCGCAAACTCTCGATTCTCGGGGCCTCGACAATTGTCATATTGGCTCTGGTCATGAAAGGGCTCCACTCGCCGTTCCCGGGGCTGAACCGCTTCATGTACACGCACCTTCCCGGATTCTGGGTGCTCCGCGAACCGGTCTCGAAGGTCGGGCCACTGCTTCTGGTGCTCGAGATCCTTCTCCTCATAGTGTTGGCCGACCGCGTTGTCGCTTCGGGCGCAACCGTACGGGTTCATGCGCAGCGTTGGTTTCGGCCCAACCTGCTGGCCGGAGGTTTGCTCGTCGCAATCCCGATTGCAGTTGGGTGGCCTGTCGCAACAGGTGCGATGGTCCCCTCAGACAGGGGAGAGCTCCTCGGCCTGAACGTCGATGTTCCCCTCGCCTGGTACGAAGTCACCGACGCCGTCAACAGGACCATTTCGGGTGGCAAGGTCATGGTCCTGCCGGTGAACGACTACTACCAGGTCACCACGAGCTGGGGGTATCACGGAGTCGACAACGTTCCACAGCAGCTTCTGGACGAGCCTGTTGTGCAGCTGTATCCGGGCGGCTACTACTCCGGCGGTGCCGAGTTCAACTCCGTGGCCAGATCGGTGCAGTCGCGCCTTCTCAGTGGCGATGTGGATGGAGCGTCCGAAGCCTTGTCGGCCCTCGGGGTCAGGGCGCTGGTCGTGAGGCACGACCTCACACCAGGACCGCTTCGTCGGGATCTTCCTGACTCGCGACAGCTCGCCGACATGGCGGTGGCGATTGAAGGAGCGAGCCTTCTCGAGTCGACCACTGTCGCTTCGGCCGTTCGACTCCCCACCGACGGTACGTTTCGCGCCGTCGACACCCTCGTCAACCTCATCGAGGTGGCGCCGGCTGGCGCTGGTGGACTCACCACGATCTCCGGGCGTTGGGCCCGAACCAGCGACACACGTGTCGCAACGGCGACCGCCATCGTCAGCTCGAGTCGCGGCGACGAGGTCGTGGATGTCGACATCGTTTCCGGTCGAGGGCTGGTGATGACGACAGATCGGTCAGGTACCCGTACCTTCACACCGCGGATCGCCAACGACGATGCTGAATGGACCCTCGAGCTTGTAGCGTCGGATCACGTCATGGTCGACGGTGAGCTCCTGGTACCACCCTCCCGCCTCGACGTGAAGCTCGCCGCCGAGCCGGTCGGGTTGATCATGGACGGAGGGGTGGTTCCACTGGCTGAGAACGCCTCACTCTCACTCGACCTCGGTGCTGTCACCGGGATAGCCACCGTGGAGTCAGATCTCTTCGGCGGCTTCTCCGAGGTGGGCGACTGTGCGGCCAACGACGACAAGACCCTCGATGAAGCTGGTATCGAAGCGACTTTCAGCGGTCGCTCGGTCTCACTCTCGGCTCGCGAGCACGCCGCCTGCGTTGTTGCGATGGTCGCGCCTCATCCGTACGAACTGATCGAACTGTCGGCGACCGTGACCACCGAGGCCTTCAGAGCGGCTCGCATCTGTGTCTGGGCCGGCGGGCGTTGTGTTCTGGATCGGAGATTCGGCGCAGGGAGTTCATCACTGTCTGAGGTGGTGGCGGTTCCCGCCGATACCCCAGCCGAGGTATTTGTGTATTCCTACGCCGTGGATGACAAACCGGCGACGGTCGAGTATGCCGATGTGTCAATCAGGGGGATCAGTACCCAAGACGACGTCTCGCCGATTGCAGGTGTCAGCTCTGTGGAACTGCCGACCGGATTGCCGCGCGTGATCACGATAGGTGGCTCGGGGGGTGCGAATCTGGTTGGCGACCGCCGTCCGGTCGGTGACTGCAACCGCTTGGATGACCGTTCCCTTGACGAGGCGGGCATCACCTTGACCGAGTTCGACGGAGGCTTTCGTCTCACAGCCAACGCTCACAGCGCCTGTGTGTCGTTTGAGGTGAGTCCGGTGGGCGGAACCGGGGAGGCCGTTGTCTCGTACGCGTTCAGGCAGGTCGGCGGCAGGTCGCCCAGGGTCTGCCTTTGGGATCGATCCAGTGAGTCCTGTCTCATACAGGAGACGCTGGATTCTGACGGTTCTTGGCAGGTGCGCAGCGCCACCGTACCTGTTGACCAGCTGGGGTCGGCGGAGCTCTTCTTCTATGCCGACGGCCACCCCGACACAACAATTTCCGAATACCGCGATATCGAGATTGCAAAGCTGGCTCGCACCGAGATCACGATCCAGCACCCCTCGAGCGAGTTGCCTGGTGAGGTCGGGCTGATACACGGTGTTTCGGGTGCTGCCGAGGTGAACATCGACATGGCCGGATCGAAGTCCGCAATCGTCGTCATGGCCGAGTCATATTCTCCCCGATGGAGCGCCACAACGCTTCCGGACGGGTGGACGGCGGAGCACTTTGTCGCCGACGGATATGCCAACGGCTGGATACTGAGAGGCACAGGCAGCGGTCTTGTCAGACTCGAGTTCGCAACACCGGGATGGGTTCGCCTCTCCTGGGCCATGCGCTGGCTCGGCGTATTTGTCGTGGGGGCCCAGATGGTCATGATGCTCAGCGGCGCGAAGGCAGTCCGTCGTGCCGTTTCGCCCGCTCGGCTGGAGACGACGGTAGTGGTTGTCGATCGCGACTCTGCCGTTCGTGCAGTGCACGACCACATCTCGAGACGATCGCACGATGGTGCGCCGGCAGCAGGCCACACCCGTCCGTCTCTCGCGGAGCACTGACCCGCCGATTTCCATCGAACCGCCCAGCCAGTAGCGTTGCCGGGTGCACAACTGACACACTCGCCGATCGTTCGAGGAGATGACGTGGAATACCGAGACATCGCCATCGGCCGCCGCAGCATCAGGGGTTACAAGGGTGATCCTGTTCCGAGGGAAGTGATCGACGAGATCGTATCGGTCGCCAAACAAGCACCATCTTCGATGAATACTCAGCCGTGGCATCTGCACGTCGTCAGCGGCGACCCGCTGGAGCACATTCGCGAGGAAAACACCGAGCGCATGATGTCGGGCGCGAAGATGGATCGCGAGATCCGCATGCATGGACGCTACGACGGCGACCACCGCGACCGCCAGAAGGCGGTTGCCGGGCAGCTCTTCGAGGCGATGGGCATCGATTGGGGCGACAAGGAACGCCGCATCGACTGGGCCATGCGCGGCTTCCGCCAGTTCGATGCACCGGTGTCGATGATCGGAACCATCGACCGCGAACTCATCGAGGACAGCTGTGCCTACCTCGATCTGGGCCAGTTCATCTACGGCCTCGTGTTGGCCGCTTGGGACAACGGTCTCGGAACGGTCATCAACGGGCAAGGAATCAGCCAATCATCTGTGGTGCGCGAACACGCCAACATCCCAGATGACGAGGTCATAGTCATCACGGTGGCGATCGGGTATCCGGCCGAAGGGTTCCCCGCCAACGACGTCGTGTCCGAGCGCAGGGCAACCGAGGACATCGTCACCTATGTGGGGTTCGACGACCGAGGCTGATGGTCATGTACGAGCGTGTTGTTGTCGGGATCGACACGATGCCTGTGTTCGGCGAAGAACTCGGCGTCGGTATGCAGCCATGAGTGTTGTGACCGAGGAGCGGGTCGAGGCCGAGGTCCTCGAGTGGTTTCACGCCGAGTGGGACGCGACCTTGTCCCTTGTCGATTGGCGTGATCGTCTGGTCGGTTCGGGCTGGGCCGTCCCGTCGTGGTCGAGTCGTTGGTTCGGTCGCGATCTTCCCGTGTGGGCGGATCGCGTCGCACACACGACCATCCGAAAGGCGGGCGGAGTAGCCGTTCCGCTCGGCGGAGGGTTCGCCTTGGCCGCACCGACCATGTACGACCACGGATCCGAAGAGCTGAAGGAACGGTTCCTCAGACGAACACTGACCGGCGAGTTGTTGTGGTGTCAGTTGTTCAGCGAGCCGGGGGCCGGTTCGGACCTGGCAGGACTGAAGGCGACCGCTGTCCGCGACGGCGACGACTGGATCGTCAATGGTCAGAAGTTGTGGAACACGTCGGCTCACCACGCCGACATGGGCATCCTCGTCGCCCGCACCGACTGGGAGGCCCAGAAACACGCCGGTCTGTCCTACTTCCTCATCGATATGCACCAGGACGCTGTTGAGGTCCGACAGATCGAGCAGATGAACTACTACAACTCGTTCAACGAGGTGTTCATGACCGACGCGGTGGTTCCACACGAGAACATGGTCGGTGGCCTCGGCGATGGATGGAAGGTCGCCAGAAGCACCCTCGCCCACGAGCGGTCGTTTGGTTCGAGTCGATCGGTCTTCATCGCAGAAGGAGCGTCGGGCCGCTGCATCGAGGAGGCGAGGGGTGAGTACGACGAGTGGAAGAAGACCTACGTCTGGTACCCGCAGCGCCAGGGCCGCGTCGACTTGTTGGTCGAGCGCGCCAGGCTGGCCGGCAAGCTCGACGATCCGCTCGTTCGCCAGGCGATCGCCAGAACCTTGTCGTTTCACAGGGCCGCCGAGCTGACCGCTGGTCGCGCCAAGGCGGCGCGCGAGTTGGGTAGGCCACCGGGTTCGGAGGGGTCGATTGGGAAGCTGGCCCTGTCAGAGGTGGCGAGACGCTGCAACGCGGCGCACTCGACGATTGCCGGAGCCGACGCCATGTTGAGACACTCGGACGACACGGGTCACGCCACCGTTGCAGAGATTCTCGTCTCCACCCCGGCCCAGTCGATCGCCGGGGGCACCGACGAGATCCAGCGCAACATCCTGGGCGAGAACATGCTCGGGCTCCCCAAGGAACCCGCCGCCGACCGCGGCATGCCCTTTCGCGAGGTCGGCCGCTAGGTTGATCCTTTCTGACTCGTCTGGGCACAGCGCGAGGCCAATCACCCGGCTGCGCTCGGGGTGATGATCAGGCCCAGACACGTTCTTGGCTGACGTGTCATCTTTTCCGGGGGGGCAATGCGTTGGGATGGGTGTGATCGAGTTCGACCAGGTGTTCGAGCAGCAGCGCGTGAGGCTCGTGCGTCTTTGCTGGTTGCTGACACTCGATCACGATCTGGCCACCGAGGTTGCCCAGGAGTCGTTGGCACGGTTGTGGCGAGATCGCGAACGTCTGGAGCGTGACGATGTCGATCTCGCTGCGTGGTTGCGAAGGGTCGCTGTCAACCTCTGCTGGGATGTGTCTCGGCGACGGTCGAGCAAACGCAGGCGTGGCCATCTGGTGGCGGTTCCGTCGGTCGTCGATCAGTCGCAGGTCGATGTCGATCTGCACAAGGCCATCGCCGGTCTTTCGACGCGGCAGCGCCAGGCCGTCGTGCTTCGTTATTGGGACGACCTGGACCTGGCGGGTTGTGCCGAGGTGATGGGTGTTTCGGTCGGGTCGGTGAAGCAGCATCTGGCACGCGCTCATGCTGCGCTGGCGGCGACATCTGAGCTGGCTCGGGAGGACCGATGACCACCGATCTCTTCGAGGATCTCGGCCAGCGTCTGGATCGGCTGGCCGACGTCTGCACCCGCGACATCGATGTGCACCATCCTGCCGGGTTGTCGGGGGCGGTCCCGGCCGCCAGCCGCACTCCGCAACGACTTGTGCTGGCCGCTGTCGCTGTCGCTGCCGTGTTCATGGTGGCCGTCGTCCTAGCGTTGCGCCCGGGGAGCAGTGTGCGTACCGAGGACCCGACCGACGAACCGCAACCCACGATCACGACCGTTGAGACGGGTCGACCCTCTCCGGGAGTCGTGGTTGAGGGTTTGTTGCCCGCGCCGACGATGACGGCGGCGGACTTGCCGGCCGTGTTCTCTCTGCCACCGATGGAAAAGAGCGAGCCCTACTGGTCCCTTGTGGGTTCAGCGCCGTCGGTTGATCGTGACACCGCCCGACATGTGTCCTTCGCCGGCGGCGACCTCTTTGTGGGGCTAGATCCCGATGGGCATCGAGTCTGCGCATCGATGACGCCATTCGACGTGGGCGGGGCTCCGTTGGCCGGTGGGCCCGCGGGCTGTCTGCCTGCGGCGATGATCGTGGCGATCGACGTGATGACGAGCTGGCATGGAGTCAGGGTCGAAGGCGGAGAATCGGTCGGCACCGGGATGTCGCAACCTGGTTCGGTTGTCGGGTTGGTCCCGCGCGGCACTCAGAATGTCACCGTCGAAGGTCTGGCGGCCGAGGTGATCCACGACACCTACTTCGCCGAGGTCGATGGTGAGGGTCCGGCTATCGAGGTGCAACTGGCCGACGGGTCCACACTCACGCACGAGGCGCCATCAAGAAACCGGAGTATGGCGGTCGACAGCGTTGTCTGGACCATCGACAACGGGACAGAGCTGTCCCGTGACCTCGACGCCGTGGGTTGTGTCCGCCACCTCGAAGGGTGGGATGTCTTTGCGGCCGCGGGTGACGGGTTCTCGCTCAGCCTCACCGACACGATGGTGACAATCGCCGACCCGGACGGCACTGGGGTATCGCCTTCACAGGTCGAACTGGTGGCTGTCGTCGCCAGTGACGCCGACGAGTTGGGGCTTCGGCTCGACCTCTCCTGGCAAGGTAGCGAGACCCGCGGTGGGGCCACGATCCATTGTGGGGTGAACTACGCCGACATCGGCATCTTCGCTGCGCCCCCACGGGCGATGGTGCCTCTCGTCGACCTCCTCCCCGGCTGGGTGCAACTGCCGCCGACCGAGCCTTCCGGGCCACTGGCTGGGCGTGTCGTTGAGAGTTTCGACGTGTCGACTCTGCGCGAGGTCCAATTCGAGGATGGTGCGGTATACGTGGGGCTGGACCCGGAAGGGACCCAGGTCATGGTCGTCGTTGCGCCCGGCGATGTGGACGGCGAAGTGGGCGGGGGCCAACTGATCCCAACCCGGCTCGCCTTCAGCCATCTGTTCGGCCTCAGCGCCAGCACCCGAACAGGGTCTTCGTTCCCCGACTCGTGGACGGTCGCGGGAACTGCACCCAAGGATGTGGTTGCCGTCACCATTGCGGGCCACCAAGCCGAGTTCAGATCGGGGGTCTTCTACCTCCGAGTGGAGGAGCAACGCGAAGGTCTTGGCGGTGCTGAGATCGGGCAGCTCCTGGACTCGGTCGACTTTCACTTCGCCGATGGCTCGACTCGCCGCTCCGCTTCCGTCGGTGTCGAGGGGCAGCCAGGAGGTCGAGGCACTGCATCATTTTCAATGGATGGCACCGACGTCGACGTGGCGCTGACCGAGGTCGCATGTGCTCTGCGTGGCACTGGGCCGCCCACGCTGGAGTTCATCGTCGCGTCCGAGCCGCCAATCACCGGCCCACTCGGTCCAGAAGACGAGATCGTCGTCGCACGACTCGTCCAGGGGGAGTTGCTCCTCGATGCCCTGGGCGGTCCCTACCTCCACGCCAGGATCGAAGGTAGTGATCTCGACATTCAACTCGCCGACAACCCGACCCGCGCCTACCTCGAATGGGACACCGACGGCTCGTCTGGCCAATTGAGCATCGAGTGCGGCACGCCCATCCTCGACATCGACGAACTCACCGAGATCCTCCGGCTGGGCTAGCGGCAGGCATCAAACGTAAGGGTTGGAGGGCTCTGGTGCGGGGCGCTGGGTGCGGGGTGCTGGGTGCGGTATGGACGACCGTCGACGAGTGCGCCGCAATGTCGGTCGCAGGGTTGAGCCCCTCGACTAGGCGGCGTTGGTCGCAGGGTCTTCGCCGGTCTCTGGCTGGTCAGCATTGGGATCGCCGGTACCCCGAGGATTGATCCATGGTGGTGTGGGTTTGGTCCATTGATCGACGGTTTGTCCGTGGATGTCTTTGAGTTGCCAGTGGTTGGCTGTTTCGCCCATTTTGAGGTGGAGTTTGAGT
>JAAETH010000079.1 GCA_024228575.1 Actinomycetes bacterium | reverse complement strand
CTACTGACCGTCGGTCGTTCGGCGGCGAGCGTTTTCGGACCCGGTTTCGGGCAGGACGCCCCGCCCGTGTCTATGAGCTCGAAGCGATCGAGGGAAGGTGATCAGAATGACGTCGTCCCTGGGCGCTCAGCCAACACCCAAACCGGCATGTTCGACCCCGCGACTGGCTCGAGAAGACGCGTCACGCTCCCGGCGCATGGGGGCGGTGTCGGGTCGGGAACGTTGGCGGCTGGATCCCGTAGTCGGTGCTCTGGATCGGGGCGGGCGGTAGCTTCACCGAGGTGGGGCGAGAGGAGAGCGATGCAGGCCCTGACCTATTTCCGTTGGGATGATGAACAGGCCGAGGCCGCTCTCCCCCTCATGATGGAAGAGGTGACCGGTTCGGTCCTCGGACCGGGGATCGAGGACCGGAATGTGGCCGTGACGATGCTGGGCTACCGGAAAAAGGATATGGCCCAGATGCGGCTCCCGCGACTGGGGAAGGCCTATCCCCGGCTGATCGATGGCCTCAAGAGCGGGGGGCTCAACGCCATAGCTCTCAGGGTACTCGGCAGCGATGCCCGCGCTTGGAGCTTCCTGTTCGGGTACGAATCGAACTACGGGAAGCGGACTGACCGTGGCTTCTTGAAATGGCAGATGCCCGACGAGTGGCCACTCGACCCGGCGCTGGCAAAGGGAGTCACGGAGCTGCTGTCGTTGTGCTGTGAGCATCTGGATGTGACCGCTGGCGGGGCCGTGGCGGAAGACCCATGGGAATACGGCTGCTACGCCAAAGCCGCTTCTCCGAGCCCGGGCGCCGCCCGGTATGTCGGTGATGCGGTCCTCGACTACTCCTGGCAGGTCGTCCTTCCCCCAGCAGCGGCTCTTCGCCTGGACCTACCAGCAATCGCCGGTCTGGTCGAGACGTACCGGCCGGTGGTCTGGTCCGACGGTCGGACCGGCGCGGTGACTTGCCTGGCACCGTTGCGTTGACGGATCGGGTGCCCAGAAGCGAGGGTGATCGGGTGAATCGTCCCAGCGCCGTTGAGTCCGCTTCGTTTGCCGGGTACCGGTTCCCTCCCGAGGTGATCCTGCTGGCCGTGCGCTGGTACCTGCGCTACGGACTCTCGTACCGCGATGTCGAAGAACTCCTCACCGAACGCGGCATCGACGTCGATCACGTCACCATCTACCGGTGGGTGCAACGCTTCACGCCGCTACTGATCGACGCAGCGCGACCGTGTCGCCACGCGGTAGGTGACCGATGGTTCGTCGACGAAACCTACGTCAAAGTTAACGGTGTCTGGCGTTACGTATACCGGGCAGTAGACCAGCAAGGCCAAGTCATCGACGTCTACGTGTCCAAGCGGCGAAACCTCGCCGCCAGGCACTTCTTCGAAACGGCGTTGTCGGCCCACGGGCGACCTGTCGAGGTCACCTCCGATCTGGCTGCGCCGCTGCTTCGTGTGATTGATGAGCTGATCCCCGAAGCGTTTCATGACACCGAGCAGTATTCGAATAACCGGATCGAGAACGACCACGGCCGCCTCAAGGCGAGACTCCGGCCGATGCGCGGTCTGCTGACCGACCGGACCGCGTCGGTGGTGATCGGTGGTCACGCGTTCATCCAGAACGTTCGACGCGGCCACTACGAACTCGGCGTGGAAGCGGACCGCGACTGTCTACGTGTCGCGGCCGCGTTCGATGAGCTCGCCGTTGTGATCTGACCGAACCCCGACACCTAACCGGTAGTCCGCGCCAGCCAATCGATCAACGCAACGGTGCCGACGACACCATCGATGGCGGCAACGGCCACGACCTGATCTTCGCTGGGTCGGGCACCGACGACCTGTCCGGCGGCGACGGTGACGACGAGCTACATGCCCGCAAAGGCGACGACACCCTGGCGGGCACCGAAGGCAACGACCTCCTCTTCGGAGGCCGCGGCGCCGACGTTCTCCGGGGCGGTAAGGGAGCCGATGAGCTCCACGGCCGCCGCGGGGCCGACACCCTCTACGGAGGTAACGGTGACGACACCCTTGACGGAGGCCGCGGTTCGAACGACACCCTCGACGGCGGCGACGGCACCGATGTCTGCGACGACGGCGAAACCAACACCGCCTGCGAAACCGAAACCACCATCGGGGACGCCAACAATCCCGGCCCCACACCTGCGGCCACAACCACGATCACTGAGGCCCGCACCTACGACAGCGACGGACGACTGACCGAAGTCGCCATTGGTGATGGCACCGCAGTCGAGGTCACGGGATTCAGCTGGGACAACAATCGGCCGATACCCGAGATCATCACCTGGACAGATACCAACGCGACCAACGTCATATACGGCAACACTCGAATAGCTGGAGTGAGGCAAGCCGGCGATGAGACCTTCGCCTACAACGCCCTGGGCGACACGGTCACCACGACATCGAGCGTCTTGGCCGTCGCCGCCAGCTATCAACCGTACGGTGCCCCGGACGTCACCAGCGGCGTGGGATTCGGGTTCCGAGGCGAGCTGCATCTAGGAAACGAAGTCCACCTACGAGCCCGCGACCTGGTGGCCGGGTTGGCACGCTTCACCGTGAGGGACCCGCTCGATGGAGTGGCCGGCCGGGTAGATGAGAGCCAAGCGTACAGCTACGCCTGGAACGACCCAGCCAACCTGAGCGACCCGTCAGGTCTCCGACCGCTTGACTGTACGTTCGACCTCGGCTCGCTGCTTGCGGATCCAGGCCGGCAGCTTGAGCTTCCTTTCGAGAGCATCCGCCGGGGTATGGCCAAGAAGATCGCGAACAACGGCGACGCGCTTCGCTCGACGACCCGAGAAACTGGCTCCTGTGCGCTGGACTATGCGCTCTCCGGTGACGGACAAGCCGTCACGCTTCACGGCGACTTCCGGTCCGCCGAACACATCGCGATCCTGGTACCGGGTACCGGGACGACGCTGTCGAGCCTGTTCTCCAACTTCGACGCGGAGGCGGCCGCGTTACGGAGTAGGGCTGGGTCGTCGACGGCAGTCATCGCCTGGCTAGGCTATGACGCACCAGATATCAATCTGTCCGTCTTGACAGATGCCCGAGCCAAGGCAGGAGCGCCGGGCCTAGCGGACCTGTTGAGCAGGCTCCCACACAGTCACATCACCGTCTCCGCACATAGCTACGGGGGGCTCGTGCCATCCAAGGCCATCACCGGGCACGGCGCCGCACTGGACGATCTCATTCTACTTGGCAGCCCCGGTGTACTCGAGAGCTCAGCTTCCGCGTTCAGCCCCACCAGGGTCTGGGTCGGACTGTCGAGCGGCGACCGGATACCTCAGATCGCCGGTGATTGGTTCCATGGTCGCCGCCCGCACCTGAAGTCGTTCGGTGCGGTGAGATTCGACACGGGAACCTCGGTAGGCCACTCCCAGTACTACCAACGAGAGTCACTGGACGCGATCGCCAACATCGTGACCGGAAACGGGTGCGCGGTCCCGATTGTCCATGCCCCTGCTGGCTTCGCTCTCGGCTGCGCCGTGCGACAGGCGATCCTGGACGGGTCGTGAGACCAAGTCGAGCCTCTGCAGGATCTGGGGCTCGGGTCGTTGTTGTCGCACTAGTCCTCATTGCAGGGTGCGGGGGGAGCTCCAGGTTTAACGGGGCGGAGGCCAGTGCCGTGATCGACGGCGTCGTGGACGCATCGCTGGCCGAGATTGAGTTGTCGGAATCTGACGCCGATGTGAACCGCCAAGTGCTGGGGTGTTCCTCTGCCTTGACCGATCGGGGCAAGGAGGCAGATCACAAGAAGGTCGAGTTTCCAGGTGTCGGTGAGGCCGACGGGAGACGGATGCTCCATGCGCTGGCTGACTATTGGGAGGTTCATGCCGGGAGCCTTGTCCCCGACGACCTCGAGCTGAGTCTAAACAAGGCCTCCCTTGATAGGGAGTTCAATCCGGGGGTTATTCTCGGGGGCGAGGGGTTCGGTTTCTGGGCGTACTATCAATCTGAGGAGGGGACATCTACCGGTGTGTTCAGGCTGTGGGCTGACGGGCCATGTGCGTCGTACGAGCCATGAACTCCGCCGGAACGGCACCGTTGCGTTGATTGATCGACTGGCGCGGCTTGCCCGGTTGGCGTCGCGGTTCGATCAGATCACAGCGGCGAGTTCCTCGAACGCGGCCGCAAGACGTAGCTGTTCATCGCGGCCTTCGACGCCGAGTTCGTAGGGTCGAACGAAGTGATGGCGAGGTAGGCCTGCATCGCTTCGAGTTCCGATGGATGGGTCTGGTCGATGCGGCGGCGGCGTTGTCCCCGGCTCAGGCGATGTGGATCCCGGGTCTTCGGGCCTCGCTGTCCCAGCTCTAGCTGATCATCAACACCCGCTGCATACCGGGCGCATTGAGGCAGTCGGCGAGGGGTGAGGCCGAGCGGTATGTGATAGTTGCCGGAGCGCAGCGTGTCGGCGAGTGGGTGCGGGACGCCCGTGGCGGCTAGGCGCATGGCTGGCGCCGCAGCTTCGGCACTACGGGCTGGTGTTGTGGCGCGGGGAGCCGACGCTCCATACCTTCGGACGCTCGAGCAGCAATCGTTCCTACTGGTGCGGGCGCGGTTGGAGGTTCAGCGTTGCTCGGCACTCCTCGACGCCATTCATCGTGATGTCGTTGCGCCGTCGAGTAGCCCAGGTCTCACGGCTGAGCCGCCAGCGCTGGGCGAGCACGGGCCGTCCCTGATGGGTTGCCCATGCAGTTCCTAGAACACGGTTCGATCCGCATCTCCCTCGATTTGTCGAGAAGGTCATCCGGTCAGCGCCGTAGACGCACCCCTATTCGGTTCGGTTTTGCAGCGAGGTGCTTCGATATCCGAGAGCGAGCAATGCACAGACGATTGCCACCGGAATGAACGAGGTGGCAAGGCGCTGAGCGGCCGTTGCCTTGTCGATGCCGATTTCGATTGGCAGCCGAGGAAGGAGGGTGAAGGTCGCAATGCAGCCGAGAACAACCGATGGACGAGGATCGATCGATACCAAGGCCAGGCCTGCGACTAGGAGGGCGGCGGGGACGCCAAGCCGCAAGGCAACGATGTCTGGATCGTTGGTGACGTAAGCGACTGCAACTGTCCCGCTCAGCAAGAGCCCAGTAGCCAGGGGTGATGCTGTTCGTCGCCCATCACCAAACACAGCAAGCCACCACGCCGCCCCAATGATCAACAGGGCCATCACCATCGGTGGCGTTACGCCCCATGCCGAGAAAGACGAGTCGTCGATCGTGGCAAAGACCAGCCAACACGAGAACGCAGTGAGAGCAACTGCCGCGGGCCAACGGGTGGTGAAAGCAAGGACTGCGATGACAGCGACCGAGGCGGGGATCATTTCGCTGATCGGCGGGCTCATCGATGATATGTCGCCACGGGCACCAAGCTGGAAGGCGATCAGTCCAGCGGTACCAGCGATGAACTGGAACAAGAGGGCTGAGCGGAGACCGATGGCCCACGTCGTCTTGGTTGATCGACCAGTCGAAGCGATTGCTCGTTGGCGAAGGCCGCCTGCGAGAAGCGATGCTGATTGGCGTAGCGACCAGCGTTGGGGTGCCAACAGGTTTGCTGTTTCGATGATCTCGTCGCCGAGTTCGCGACGAACGTCGGATGGGTAGGCGCGGATGACGAAGCTGTAATCGCTCATAGCGCTCCTGCGATGTTGCTGAGATCGACGCTGGTCTCCGCAGCGGCAACGGCGGATCGCATTCTTGCAATCTCGCCTAGGACGGCGCGTCGACCGGCATCGGTGATGGTGTAGGAGCGGCGCTTGCGTCCGTTCACGATCTCTTCGCTAGCGATCTTGACGAGTCCGTCGGTCTCAAGCCGATCGAGGGCGCCGTAGAGCGTTCCGGCCGCCAGGGTGACCGCGCCGTCTGACAATTCAGCACTGCGTTTCGCTATGGCGTAGCCATGCAGGGGTTTGTCGAGAAGGGTCAGGAGGACGTAGTAGGTCGGTTCTCGCATGAATGGATGATAGCTCGGATGCCGATACATAGGAAGCCGAAGTATCGGCTCGGTCCGAAACTGGGTTCGGCAGCCGGCCATGTTGTTCCTCGTGGCAGACCAACCAGTTGCGCCAGAAACTCTTTGGAGGGTGTCACCCGTGGGGGTGGGTGGTGGCATCGGAAGGGGTGAGATGGGTACCGGGTTGTCAGTGGGTGAGGCGTTCGCCAAGTGGAGTGATGATCTGACCCGCTACGCCACGGTGCTGGTTGGTCCCGATGATGCCGGCGACATCGTGAATCAGGCGTTCGCCAGTGTCCTGGCGGCGCGCAGCTGGGACACGGTGTCGAGTCACAAGGGCTACCTGTATCGGTCGACCCTCAACGCGGCTCGGGCCCAGCGCCGGTCTCAGGGTCGTCGGGATGCCCGGGAGTGGCGCCATGGTTCTACCAGCGTCGAGCACTGGGATCTGCTGGCTGATCCGGCGGTGGTGGCCGCGGTGAATGGCCTGTCGCTGCGGCAGCGGGCTGTGGTCTATCTCACCTACTGGGAGGACATGACCCCTCAGTCCATCGCTGCTGATCTCGCGGTGAGCGAGGGGACGGTTCGCCGCCAGCTGGCCCGGGCTCGGGCCCGACTCAGGAAGGTGTTGCTGTGAAGGTCGACGACGATCTCGATTCCCAGATTCGGGCCCTGTTCGGCGAGATGGCGGAGAGCTCGCCACCGCACGAACCGTCCCCGATCATTGCCTTCACGTCCTGGCCTCGGCCCCGCCCGTGGCGACTGGCGCTCGGTACCGGACTCGCGGTGCTCGCCAGTCTGATCGGTGTCGCTGTCACGCGGTTGGGCCCGAACGGCCCGCCGGCGAGCGAGGGGGTGGTGGCCAGCCTCCCCGACCCGGAACTAGACCCGGACCCGAGTCGGTCCGGTCCTGCTGTGGTCATCGACGGGACCGGCGGCGTGCTCTTCTCACTCGGCGACCCGGGACCGACCGATCCGTGGATTGTCGACCAGGTCACTGCCGAGCTCCGGGCCCTCCCCGCCTTGGGTGACACACCCGAGGAGCGACAGCAACAGTTGGAGGAGGGTGGCCTTGAGGTTCAGCTGAGCCTGGATCCGTTGGTGACCGCGGCGGCAACCCGAGCTTTGGAGGGCCTCCCCGAGGAACTCAACGTGGCCTTGGTCACCATCGACAACGCCACCGGCCAGGTCGTGGCCGCTGTTTCTCGGGACGGGCAATCGCTGGGAGACCGACTCCCCGCCCCCGCTGCCCGACTGGCCGTCTACGCCGCGGCGCTCGAGGCCGGCTACGACGTCGAGTCAGAACTCGACGGGCAGGGGCCGTGCACGGTCGAGGTGGACGGCCAGAGCCACACAGTGCACAACTTCGGGAACAGCACGGGGGAAGCGGGCAGCCTACGTTCGATGGTTCTGCGGGCTAGTAGGTGCGCGCAGGTCCGACTCGAAGCGGAGCTCGGGCTCGACGCTGTCGGTGAGATGATCACCAAGCTCACCCGCGTGGAGGCGGCCCTTGCTGGCCCGGTGTCTGTGGACCCTCCCAGGCTGACCGCAGCCCAGCAGGCGGCCATGATCGCAGCGGTGGCCAACGACGGGATGTCCGTGTCAACGGGACTCGTCTCCCGCATTGTGGGCCCCAAGGGAACAGTTCTTCATGAGCACCAGCCAGTCGATGGGATCCAGGCTGTGGCTCCGAGCGCAGCAGCGGGGCTCATGCGGGTCATGGAAGCCAACGTGATGGACGGGACCGGACCTAGGGCACAGGTGAACGGCGTCGAAGTTGGTGGGCTCACGGGGACAATGCCGGAGTTCACCGCCGCCTGGTTCGCTGGCACCGCCGATGGTCTTTCGACCGCGGTCTGGGTGGCCCTGCCGGACGGTCAGCCGATGACAGAGGTGGCGGGAAGGTCGGTGGCGGGAAGGTCGGTGACCGGTGGGTCGTTTCCCGCTCAGACCTTCGCTGCGTTCTATTCGGAGTTGGGGGACAGAACCATACGGTCAGCCGACGGCGTGACTGGCGAAGAGGGATCTGGGTGGGGGACCTCGGTGCCTTCCGGTGACCAGTTCCCCGCGCACTTCGATCTCGACCATGCCAGCCCGGTCTTCGCTGGCGCCGAGCCTGCTGGAAGTGAGGAGGTCGCAAGGGCATACCTGGCTGACCGGGCCCCCGGCCTGACCGCAGCGGGGTCTCAACTCACCGTCACCCGAACTGAGAGCGACGACCGGTTTGCTCTCTACCGCTGGCGATGGATCGGCGAGGACGGTGGGGGTGAGTCCGGCTGGCTCTATCTGCGCCAGGGCGACGGCTCTTGGTGGGTGGTGGCGGCCACCACCGACAGCCTCGACGCCAGCGGACTCCGCTACGGGAGCCGCGGGCTGGAAGGCATCGTGCGGTCCTCCAGCGACTACGCCTTCATTCTCGAGGGTGCCCGGCGGGAGTCGCCAGGCGAGTCGGAGACGCTCTTCGCCAGCGAACCCGCCTTCGGTGAACTGGTACTCGCTGGGCAAGGTTCACCCCAGCAGTTTTCCATCCGGATCACCCACGTCGGGGACACGCGGCTCTCGATCACCGAGTTCGAAGCTCCGACGGTCATACGCGAAACCAACCTGCTTGCCCTCCTAGACCCCGGCTCAGCCGACCTTCAGGCCCTCGAATCCCTGCTCAGCACAGACGGGGCCGTGCTCGACTACCGGAGACTGAGTGTCAGCGACAGTGACGCGGACTACCGCACCTACCTGTCTGAGGATCCCGCCTTCAGCTCAGCATGGCTTGAAGGCAGCGGGCTGGTCTTCTACCAGCTGGCAGTCGAGCCCGAAAGCGAACGTAGCCGTCTGGCCAGGCTGCTCAGTCCCCTCGACGGTGTTCTGGCCGCCGCCGCCCCAACCATCAATGCCTCGCCTCCCGGACCCAACGTGAGCACTGCACTGGTCACCGATTCAAGACAGGTCAGCTACCGGCCAGAGCCAAGAACCTGTCGCGCGCCGCTCGGTGTCGAGGCCCCACCCAACAGCGTCACCACTATTGCCGGTCCGATAGCCGCCCACGATCCGCGAGGCGCGCTCCAGGCATTCATCGAGGGCCCCGAATCGAGGCCCGACTGGTCGAGCGGGTTTGTTGAACTCAACGAAACCAACGGCCGAGTCTCATACGGCTGGACCGCGTACGACACCAACTCGTACCTCGTGATCATCCGCGTCTCCGAACAGCCGGACGGCTTCGCGGTCACCGAGTGGGAGATCACCGGCTGTTGAACCGGGCCAGGAAGAACACCCGGAAGTAGCGCGGGAGTGGAGGGGCCACCAAGGAGGTGGTCGGACATCGAGGGTGGTGGTGGGCCATAATCGGCTGACGGCTGACGACTGATGGGAGACCGGGGGTTATGGGGGTCGGTGAGTGATCAGTCGACGGTTGCTACTCGGGCTGCTGTTGGTCTTGGCTGGTTGTGCTGGTTCTGGGGACTCCGGGGCGCCGGTAGAGGACGACTCGCCAGGCTCGACTCCGGTCGAATCCGCGACCACGACGATCGAACCGGCACCGGAAGTCGAAGTGAGCACCGGCGACGTTGATGCGGGGGACGGGCCCACCGAGGTTGTCGAGGTGGCAACGATCGAGGGTTGGGGTTCGCTCGATGCCGATCTGTCGGTGTTTGGTGATGCCGTGGTCCGTGACGTTGTGGTCGTTGATGGGCGCATTGTCGTAGTCGGGTGTCCTCGTGACCAAGGCAGGGGTGATGCCCTGGCTATCTGGACCAGCGCCGATGGCGTCAGCTGGCAGCGGGCCGCAGGCCCGTCAGGCGCGGATGATGATCGGGTTGGCTGTGTGACCGACATCGTGGTCACTTCATTCGGTCTGTTCGCCCACGGGTTCGGGTTGCTGCGCTCCGACGATGGTCTGGCGTGGGAGCCAGTCGGGCTGGACGGGGGCGCCGAAGCGGCGGGCACGGTCGAGGCAGTGTTCGTCCGCGGTGACCGGGTCACGGTGTTGACCGGGCGGGTGTCGTTGGCGGAGTCCACGGTTGCGTCGTTGTTCACCACCGTCGATGGGGCCACCTGGGAGCGAGCGTCGGACGGATTGTCGGAGATCTTCGACAACGCCAACGTCGGTCAGGCGGTAGCGATGGATGAGGGTTTGGTCGCGGTTGGCGCGTCTCCAGGAGGGGAGTTCGTACCGACGGCGACGGTGTGGACTTCAGCCGACGGGCTCGAGTGGCGGGCCGTGACTCCGCGGGGAGAAGGGTTCGCCGACTCGGCCATGACTTCGGTGATCGCGGTTGGAGACAGTTTGGTCGCGGTGGGAGGTGACGATCTCGGCACTGGGCTGATGGCCGCCTGGCAATCGGGCGACGGCACCACGTGGGAACGAATGGATCCTCCGGCGGGTGATGTGGCGGCTGAGCACGGGTTCATGGGCGCAAGGTCGGTGATGACCGTCGATGGCGTGGTCTACGCGGCTGGGCGGGACTACGACGCGGGCCGAGCACCAGAGGAGGTGGCCGCATTGTGGCGGTTGGAGCCAGGGGCGGGATGGGAGTGGGCCGATCTCGACATTGGTCTGGTCCCGTTCGTGGTCGCTGAGCTCGAGGAGACGGCCATTGGGTTCTGGCCGCCGCCGGGTTGGCCGGCGTTCAGCCCGGTCAGGATTCTCACCCGCCAAGAGGTGCCGGCTAGCTCGGTTCGAGCGGCTGGCGACCCCCCGATCGGTCCCATCCCGGCGCCGTTGGTGTCATTCGATCGGTCACAAGCGCGTCGGGTCGCAGTAGACGGCCGGACAGAGGCCATCTTGGCCGGACCTCTCGCCCAGGTCGCTGATGACCGTGCCGGTGGCGTCGTCTTCCAACGCGATGTTGGCGATCATGTCGTCTGGTGGCTACCAGCGGGTGGTCTGGAGCCGGTCGAGCTGTTGGTTGGCACCGAAGGCCAGCAGCTCGAACTGGAAGGAGTTACTGGTGCCGGCGCCGATCGCACGGTGCTGTACCAGCGGCGAGTGAACGGTTCGCCCCAGACAGCCGAAGACACACTCCGTCGCTACGCCTTCAGCGATGGAACCGTCCGCGAGCTTGCCGTGATCGGGGGATGGGAGTGGAGCAGCCTGATTTCCAGCGCCAGCGGGGACACTGCCGCCCTTGTGTGGGCCAACGAAGCCGCCGACGGGGTATCGCTCATCGACACACGTACTGGGGCGCAGCTCTACGACACCCAGGAAGCCGGGATTCGGTGTTCCGACGGATCCGGGCTGTGCATGGGATTTCGGGTGGCTGCTTCACACGAAGGAAGGATCCTCGGCCTCGGGTATCGCTCACCCGATTTGGCCCTGTCGGTGCTCGACCCGACGTCAGGCGCGGTAGAAGTCATCGCCGCCTTCGCCTGGGACAACGGCCACTGGTACCCCGAAGATCTGTTCGTGACCGACGGAATTGCGGTGATCTCCAGATCGGCCGAACCCGACCACCAAACCCCTCTCGCTCCACTCGCAGTCGACCTCCAAACCGGCGAAGCGTGGGTCATTGCTCAGGTGGGCTGGGCCCGTCCGGCGGAGAGCTGATCGCAGCGACAAGCCCCGATTCGACAGCCCAGATACCCAGCCCCGCTGCCGGAGTGGGACAGGGGGCGGCCGGGATTTTGGGGCGCGTGGTAGGGGGCGGTGTCAGGTGGCAGGGAGTTCAGGGGAGGGTCCCTGAGATTCGAGCAGGGTGTTCCAGTGTTCGGGATCGGTGTCCGTGAGCGACGCTACGGCGGCTCGGGCTTGTGATGGTGGGGCTCCCGAGATCATGACCGTGTCACCACGGACCGTGATCTCTGGTGGGGTCGGCCTGTCGAGAGCGACCCCGTACTGGAAGACCGGGTCCCCCCGTAGCAGCAGCACGCTGACCGTCTCACCGTCGGCGAACTGGCAGCGGGTGACGATCCAGTCCCCATGCAGGTTGGCCGTCTCGTCGATGATCTCGAAGCCTGTTCTGTCAGGGTCGGTGAGGTTGAATGCGGCGATGGGGGCGCTCTGGGGTCGCGGGCTCAGAGCAGCGACGAGGCCGCGGAGCTCCTCGCCGTTGAGGCCGCGGCTGCGAACGTAGGCCTCGGAGCCATCAGGCAGCAGCCAGCGGGCTTCGCCCTCACCCTCGTCGGTCACCACCAGGTGGACGGGCTGACCGGCAATGACCGTGGTGTCGGACCCGCCCGTGACAGGTGGTTGTTGCCCGGCGGGAAAGCGTTGGGTGATCGCGTAGCGCAGTCCGATTGGGCCTCTGGTGGTCGCCAGCAGCTGGGTTGGCACCTGATGATGGCGGGGGTGTACGAACAGGCCCACGGGTCCGGTGCCTTGGGCGGCTGAGCTAGGGGTGCAACCGTCGAGTGTGATCACCGGTCGAACGAACCGGTCGGTGGATACCGTCGTTGGCTTGGCCTTGGTGGTGGTCGTGGCGGTCGTGGCGACCGGTGGGACGGGGACCGACCCACCGGTTGAAGAGGGGGATCCGGTTGGGGTATCGCTTGAGCTGGTCGTGCAGCCAGCGACCGCTACCGCAACGAAGAGCGCGACGAGAGCCTTCGGTCGGCGGAACTGGGCCACGACTCCACCATCCCATGCCTGCAGTGGCGGGCGTGGTCGATCCCCAGCTCCGGTGCGAGGCCCAGTCCCGCCGTTGCGATGACCGCCTGAGGACACAGGCGATCGGTGACGGTCGGTGGCGGGAGTAGGTGATGGACGGTATGGGATGGGTCTGGTGATTCGAGGGCACTGTTGCGTTGATCGATCGGCGGGCCGCGGTTCTGCCGGTTTGGTGTCGGTGTTCGGTCAGATCACGTCGGCGAGCTCATCGAAAGCGGCCGCCAGGCGTAGACAGTCGCGGTCGGCTTCCACACCGAGTTCGTAGTGACCGCGTCGAAGGTTCTGGACGAAAGCGTGACCGCGGATCACGATCGACGCGGTCCGATCGGTGCGCAGACCGCGCATCGGTCTCAGCCTGGCCTTGAGTCGGCCGTGGTCCCACTCGATCCGGTTATTCGCGTATTGCTCGGTGTCATGGGCTGCTTCTGGGATCAGCTCATCGACAACGCGCAGCAAGGGTGCAGCCAGATCGGTGGTGACCTCGACGGGTCGCCCGTGGTCTCTCAACGCCTTCTCGAAGAAATGCCTGGCGGCAGCGATGTTGCGCCGTTTCGACACGTAGACGTCGATGACTCGGCCGTGCTGGTCGACGGAGCGGTACACGTAGCGCCAGACCCCGTTGATTTTGACGTAGGTCTCGTCGACGAACCAGCGGTCACCTACCGCGTGACGACACGGGCGTGCCGCGTCGATCAGTAGCGGGGTGAATCTCTGCACCCACCGGTAGACGGTGACATGGTCGACATCGATGCCGCGTTCGGCGAGGAGTTCCTCAACATCTCGGTATGAGAGTCCGTAGCGGAGGTACCAGCGCACGGCCAGCAAGATCACCTCGGGAGGGAACCGGTAGCCGGCAAACGACTCGGACTCAACGACGCTGGGACGATTCACCCGCACACGCTCGCTTCTGGGCACCCGATCCGTCAACGCAACAGTGCCATGTGGCCTGGGTAGGCGACATCACCTATGTCCCCACCGATCAGGGCTGGCTGTTTGTGGCCACGGTGATCGATCTCGGATCACGCCGCCTGTTGGGCTACGCGATGGCTTCGCACATGCGCACCGAATTGATCGTCGATG
>JAAETH010000078.1 GCA_024228575.1 Actinomycetes bacterium | reverse complement strand
CCGCCCGTGCTGATCAACCTCCTCGTGGGGCGCCCTGTCGACACCATCGAGACCCACGAACTTCGCCTTGGCCTCTCCCATCGTTTGCACGGACTCATTCTCGTCGCCGACCGAGAGAGCAACGGTCGACTCGTGGAAGAGGCACCCACCGAGCTGAAACGCTCGTTGGCCGTCGCGAACGTCAAGAGCAAGGACAACTACGACCGCGCCCTGTCGACTATTCGAATCCTGCGCGCCAACTTTGAACGCGAGGACTTGCCGCTCCGAATCGTCAAGGGAGCAGCAGTGGCGACCCTCCTGTACCCGGTGCCGTGGGCACGCCCGTTCGAGGACGTCGATGTCGTGCTCGACCCGATCATCGATCGCCGGCTTGATCGAGTCTTACGGCGGCTGGGTATGGCTACGGGCCGCATAGATGCAATTCGGCGTTTGCAGGGGCGCCGTCGCCCACTTCACGAGTTCACTCCACCGGCAGGAGACTTGGGTATCGACATTCACTTCAATCCGTTCGGCCTACTAGACCGAGTTCGGAATCCGCAGCTCCTCCTCAGCGCCTTTGAACAGATCAACGCCGGCCCGCTCACCCAGGTTTTCGTCCCAGCACCGGCGCTCGCAACAGTCATCTCTGCTCTCAATCTCGCACGAAAGGGCGGCGATTCGCTTTTCCACGCGGCCGATCTGGCACGGATGTTCCGCACCGATAGAGTCGACTGGAAGCTAGTGGACGCCATAGGCACAGCAGAGGGCGTAGGCCACGTTGTCGACTCGGTTGTCGAGGCCGTTGTCCAAGACCTCGATCTCGACCGCCCTCGCCCCGATCGGACCCCGGTCACCCGCCCGTGGTGGGCCCCCAATCTGGGAGAGATCGGTGTGGGTCACAGTCTGCTGCGACGAGGGCCAGTCGTGACGTTGCGACGCCCGATGACCCATCTACCGGCCGCCCTTCGCGCCTTCGCTTCCTGGTACATGCCGGGGCCGACTCTTCTCGACGCGAGAGGAGTACCAGCCGGTTCATATCCGCTACGATTGGTTCGATTCAGCCGCAATCACCTCGCGGACACAATCGCAGACCGCGTCACGATACGAGCCATGGTCTAACGAAGCCAAGGAGCGGACAACGGCTCTTCGGGTCGGTGTTGACTTCTCCGGAGGGGTTGTCGACGACTATTCTCGAGCAGATGACTCGCGAACCCGGTGCCCGAATCTTCGTTGCGATCGCTTCGTACCGTGACGCGGAGCTCGCGATCACGATTGAGCGGTGTTTGGAACGGGCCAGCGACCCCTCCCGT
>JAAETH010000077.1 GCA_024228575.1 Actinomycetes bacterium | reverse complement strand
TCGTAGTTGTAGGTGTACACGTAGCGGTAGAAGTAGCGGCCGTTGACCCCGCCGGAGATGGTCGATTTAGCCGTACCCGTGGCGTAGGTCACGCCAAACTTGAACTCGTGATCGCCGCCGAGAAAGTCGTCGGCATAGGTCGAGACGGTCGCGTCGACGGCATCCTGGCTGGTGTCCCAGGCCCACGGGTAATAGAGTCCGCCGCTGTAGCGTTCCGGACCGCCGCCGGGCGGCGAGTAATCGATGAAGCCATCTTCCGTACTGCCGGTGCGAGATTCATGAATGTCGATGCCGTCATAGCCGGAGTAGGCGAACTCGAAGAACGTGTTCGAGCTGACGACCTTGTCAAACCGGGCGCCCCATGCCGGGTTCTCGTCACCCTCCCCGCCGGTCGCCGAGTTGGTCCTGAAGGCTTCGGAGAACTCCCAGGGCCAATTGTCGATGTGATATTTGGCCTGGAAGCTGAGGCTCTGCGTCGGCGCCCAGTTGAGCTTTAGGTCGTACCGGTCCGAGAAGATCTCGTAGGGCAACCCGGAAGGATCGCCGGCCTCGTTGTAGGCATCGCGGAGTACCTC
>JAAETH010000076.1 GCA_024228575.1 Actinomycetes bacterium | reverse complement strand
GGCAGGCCGTTCGAGGACGTGTTCGAACTCGACCAACACCAGCGCGACCACTACGCCGAAATCCTCTACCGGTTCGTCTTTCGCAGCCTGAACCGTCAGCTGGCCTTCAACGCCGACCCACACCCCGGCAACTATCTGCTCGCCGACGATGGCCGTTTGGCCTTCCTCGACTTCGGCCTTGTCAAGTACTTCGACGAGACCGAGATCGACCAGTTCGCGACCCTCATCGAGGCGATGATCGATGGTGATCATCACCGATTCCGCGCCGAAGCCGAGAGGGTCGAGGTGCTGCGCCCCGGGGCACCCTTCAGCGACGACGAGATCTTCGGGTGGTTCAGCAGCTACTACGAGCTGATCCTCGACGACGCGGAAATCACCGTCACCCCCGAGTTCTCGGGTGGCCTGCTTCGCCAGACGTTCGATGCTCGCACCAATGAGATTCTGAAACACACAAACGTTCCGCCGACCTTTGCTCTCATCCAGCGGATCAACCTCGGCCTGTTCTCGATACTGGCGAAGCTGAACGCAACCGCGAATTGGCGCATGGTCTCCGAGGAACTGTGGGCCTGGACCGACGCCGCCCCATCAACGCCGGTGGGCCGCGACGAGGCGGCGTGGTTGATCGAACGATCTGCCCGAGGGATCCCTCCACAACCCTCGCGGCCCGCCGACCGACGATAGCCAAATCGGACACGGGCACACATCCGGCCCGGCTACGTGCCATCATTTCGTCTCGGTGATTGTTTCGAACAGATGCGTTTGTGGTTTGATTCATCTGGATTCGTGGATGGTGGAGGTCTTGGATGAATCTCAGCGACAGGCTCACCCGGTCGCAGAAGCGTGCGATACGCACTCGACGCGCCATCATGCGATCAGCCCAGACCCTATTTGCCCGAAACGGGTTCAATCAGGTCACCATCGCCGACGTCACCGATCTCGCCGATGTGGCTCTCGGTTCGTTCTACAACTACTTCGACAACCGCGACCACATCATCGATGCGGTGCTGCAGGACACATCCGAGAGCCAGGAACGGTTTCATCTGCCGGTCTCGGTCCAGCTCGAGGACTGCGCCGAAGGTGTCATCATCGCCAGGTTCGTCTCGACCGCACATCGCTGCCAGCTCGATCCGGTTTGGGCCGATCTTGCTCATCAAGCGACGCTCATCGAGCGGTGGCCCCTTCCCGAAATGCTCGACCAGACTCGCCGCAACCTCGTACGGTTGCCCGACTCGGACTCACTTCACGTCGAGGCCGATCTCAACACCGAGTACGCCGAACGCCTCATCATCGCGGTCACAGCCATGTTGTTCGACAGCTCGCGTACGAGCGATCTGGAAACCGAGATCAGGGTTGGCCTCAGCTCGCTGCTGCGCGCCCTCGACTTCACCGACAAGGCAACTCGCTATTGGGTCGAGGCGGCCACGGCAATCCCCCTCGACCTCGATGCGCTGGCGGACGCCCGTGACAACGGAGACATCTAGGTGAGCCCTGCGGGCTCGGACGCCTTTCGCCTCACGGCGAAACGCTCACCACAGCCAGACGGCGACCTACACGTCCAGGTGAGCCCTGCGGGCTCATTTCATGATGACGGGCCAGCCGTGCCGGATGGCAATACGTCTGAGTTCGCCGTCCGGAGACACGACCATCGGTGAACCGACCGCCAGGAGAACCGCCATGTCGGACGCAGAGTCGGCATAGGCGGTACCTGAGCTCAGATCTACATCACCAACCGCCTCGGCGAGCCGCACGAGTTTTCCCGAGCCATAACAGAACGTTCCCTCTAGTTCGCCGGTGTATCGGCCATCGCTGATGGCTGCCCTGGTCCCGATGGCTCGGTGGGCGCCGACACTACGGGCGAGCGCCTCGACCAGCTCTTGTGGTGCCGCCGACAAGAGCACGACAAAGTCGCCCTTGTCGAGATGTCGGTCGAGCATGGCCCGAACCGACGGGCGGGTGCGCAGCTCGAGATCGGCAGCCACCTCCTCGGCGAGCCTGCGCAGATCACGAACCTCGAGTCCGGCGATCGTGGCCAACGCACGCGATCGAAGCTGCTCGACGCCGCTGTCACTACTGCCGAAACGTTTGTAGACGAGTTCACGTATCGCGGCCCCGACAAGGGTTCTCGGCCTGAGGATCTTCGCCCTGACCATGACCCTGGCAAGGGCGGCAACGCTCGAGCCTGTCAACAAGGTTCGGTCGACGTCAAAGATGGCGATTGAGGCCCGTTGTGTGTCCGGAGCTATCGGCGCAGCGGAAATCGGCTGTGCGCTGATAGCAGGTCGAGGCGAGTCGGGACTCATGCCAGGTTCAACGATGAGGCCTCAGATGCGTTTCACGGTTTCATGACAATTCTCGATGCCACGGGTGTACGGCTCGAAGCTACGCGCGAACAAGTAGCGGCCGGCGGAGCTCAGCTCTTGGCTCCTCGAGCAGACTTGGACCTTGCCATCAAGGCTGCAAGCCTGTCGTTGCCTCCCCCATCGTCGCCAGAAGATTCGCCATCGGCGGCCTCTGCGGCCTTGGCCTTCGCAGCTTCTTCGGCGATGCGCTTGTCGCGGTCGATCTGGAACTGCGGCCAGTCGTGTTCGAGCACCAGGTCCGCAAGTCCCACCGCACCGACCTCGACGCCGTTGTCGAACTCGACCCGCGAACGAGCCCAAGTGATGCCTACGGGACGACCAGCCGTTCCGGGGGTTCCTTCGGGCACCCCCGGAAGATCGCCCGTGACGACAACGCGCGTTCCGCGCTTGATCTGGTTCTGAGCAGCGGCAGACATGATCGAAGAGGTTAGCCCTTCGCTGCCCGCATCTGGTTCCTGTTGAACTCGCCCCACGGGGGTGAGAACACCTCGCGATCTGGCATGCTCCGGTCAGGCGCTCGGTTTGGTGACGTCGCCCCAAACGCGGCATCTTGCTCCAGAACCCCAACGCTGCCAGTACCAGAGGATCAACATGACACGAATGCCAGCCATCTCCCTCGCCGCCGTCGCGGGCCGCAGGGCGGCGACCATCGAGATGGCCGCCGAAGCCGAACGTCGCGGATTCAGCGGTATCTACGGACCTTCACTCGGCGATTGTGTCGCTCTGTGCCAGGCGATCGCAAGCGTCACCAACGAGATCGAATTCGGCACGACCATTCACCCGATCTACCTGCGCCATCCCGTCGACCTTGCCGCAACTGCAGCGTTCATCCACGAGGTCGGAGCGGGACGATTCAGGCTCGGCCTCGGTGTCACCCACGGCCTGGTCCACGACCGGCTGGGTGTCACACCGGGAAAGCCGTTGTCCGACACACGCGAGTACGTCACAACACTCAAGAACACCAACGGATACGGCGATCTGCCCCCGGTCGTTCTCGCCACGCTGCGCAACAAGATGCTCGATCTCGCCGTCGAGATCGGCGATGGTGCCGTCTGGGCGAATGCAAGCCTCAACCACTTCCCTCAGTCGGTCGATCGTGTCCCATCCGAACGTATCGATGACGGCTTTTTCATCGCGAACATGATCCCGACCGTCATCGACGCTGACCGCGAGGCCGGCGCCGCCCGCAACCGCGCGACATTGCAGGGCTACGTCCGCCTCCCGAACTACAGGAACTACTGGCGCGATGCCGGCTACGAGGACGAGATGGAGGCCATCGAAACCGCTATCGAGCAAGGCGATGCCGAAGGCGTCACCGCCGCGATGAGCGAGCGATGGCTGTCGAGCGCGACCTTGTACGGTTCGCTCAACGAGGTTCGCCAGGGCGTCGAGGCCTGGTACGACGCCGGTTGCAGAACACCAATCCTTGTTCCATCCAGCACGAGCGGCGGCCAGATGAAGGCGATTGCAGAGATCTTCGATGCCTATTCCTGATCGACGGGACGGGCTGGGCGATCGGCCGGTTGTCTGCTGAGCGGTGTGGGGCCCGTGTGTTGATGCCAGGTGCCACCGCGTGAACCCGACGGCCACACCATTTCCGTGCGTGACCGCTAGTAGACGTACAAGGCGATGCCCACGTAGTGGATGGTCGCCGCCACGATGACCACCACATGCCACACCTCGTGGTAGCCGAACACCCGTGGCCAGGGGTCGGGTTGGCGCACGGCGAGCAGGATCCCTCCGACGAAGTACAACACCCCGCCGATCAGTAGTAGCAGGGCGAGTTCAGGCCCGACGTCGCGCCATATCGTCGGCATCGACAGGGCCGCTACCAGGCCGAGGGCCACATATGTGGTCGTGATGGTGCCATAAGGCGGCTCCCATGGAATCCACAACCCGGCTATGAGGATCGCGCTCAAGGACCAGACCACGATCAACAGCCAGGTGGCCCCTGGTCCGTCGAGACCGGCGACCGCAACCGGGGTGAACGTGCCCGCGATCATCATGTAGATGGCGGTCTTGTCGACCTGCATCATCCGGGGTTCGGTCTTGGGAGACCAATCGATCCTGTGGTAGAGCGCGCTCGCACCGAACATGGTCGCAACACACGCTGCATAGATGACAGCCGACGGCCACTCGTCGGACGCGGGCCCGACAACCAGGGCGACTCCGACGAGGATCGAGGCGATGAACGACCACTTGTGAAACACACCGCGCAGAAGTGGCTTGGGTCGAACTGCGTGGACGACGGTCACAACGATTCGTTACCGATCACGAAAGGGCAAGATATCGTGCTCAGTCGCCGATATATCGCATCAGGACTTCTTGAGCGATCGTAGCCACGTGAGTGCCGTCGCTCGAGAACACGTTTCCAATGGCAAGACCTCTGCCACCGACGATTCCGTGAGACTCGAATTCGTAGAGATGGAACTGGTCGGCCCGGGCCGGCCGGTGGAACCACATTCCATGGTCGAGACTTGCTCCGACGAATCGCTCGTCGTGACCCTTTGATCGGTCCTGTTCGATTGGGTGAGAGGAGTTGATGGCCCCGAACTGCACCGTGTCGGACGTGAACGCAAGCCCGCAGGCATGAAGTAGCGGATCGTCTTCCATCGGAGTCGTGATTCGGATCCAGCCCGACGAGCGCCCCGTTCCGTGGGGGTACCCGTGGTAGCGCCGGTCGAGCATGAAACCCCAACCATCGTCCTCCTCAATCGCGTCTGGTGGTGCGAGGTCGGGCATCGACAGTGTCTGCTTCTCGGGCTGCTCTTCGGAGATCTGGAACGAGGCGGACAGGTTCAGGATCGCCCCTCCACTCTGACGGGCAACGACGCGGCGGGTGACAAATGATCGACCGTTGCGAATGCGGTCGACCTCGAACCTGACCGGTTCGTTCGACGTCCCTCCCCTGATGAAATAGGCGTGCAATGAATGGGGCGAATACGCGGTGTCGACCGTGTGGGCTGCAGCCCTCAGGGCCTGGGCGACAACCTGCCCTCCGTAGAGTCTGCCCCACGGATAGACGGGGCTGATCCCGACGAAGACGTCGGGTCCGTGGGGTTCCAGGTCCATCAGCGTCGCGAAGTCGCGTGCTGCTTCGTGATAGGCGGCATCGGTCACGTTGACGGACGCTAGCGTGTTGAAACGATGAGCCAACCACGTGTAGTCACGACAACACTTCGAGGCAGACGCCTCATCAAGGAGCCCCTGCTGGCCAAGGGCACCGCGTTCAGCCGGGACGAACGAGAATCCCTGCTGGTTCAGGGCCACGTTCCGGCCGCCTACGAAGGCCTCGAAGATCATCTGCGGCGCATCGACTACGAGTATCACCACGTCGAGGGTGACGATCTCGAGCGCCACCTGTTCCTGCGAACCCTTCAGGACCGAAACGAGGTCCTCTTCCATGCCTTCCTCCAGACCAGGCTCGAGGAGCTGATGCCCATCGTCTACACCCCGACCGTCGGCGCTGCTTGCCAGCGGTTCTCACGGCTCTACCGGGTTCCGCGGGGCATGTACCTCAGCTACGAGGATCGCCACCGGATGCACGAACAACTCGCCTCGATCGAGCACGACATCGACGTCATCGTGGTCACCGACGGTGAACGTATCCTCGGCCTCGGCGACCAGGGTGTAGGCGGAATGGGTATCCCGATCGGCAAGCTCGCCCTCTACACAGGGGTCGGCGGAATCCCACCCGAGCGCACCCTGCCGATCCTGCTCGATGTGGGCACGAACAACCAGGAACTGCTAGACGACCCGATGTACCTTGGCTGCCAGACCAGGCGGGTCACGGGCGACGAATACGACGACTTCATCGATGGCTTCGTCGAAGCTGTCAAGCGGCGGTTTCCGAACGTGTTGCTCCAATGGGAGGACTTCGCCCAGCACAACGCAAGCCCGATTCTCGACAGATACCGCGACGACCTCCTGACCTTCAACGACGACATTCAGGGTGCTGCCGCGGTCGCCTACGCCGCTATCCGGGGAGCGACGCTGGCCGCTGAAGTCGATGCCTCCGATCAGCGCTATCTCATCGTCGGCGCCGGGTCAGCAGGCACGGGTATCGCAGCGATGTTGTCCGATGCTCTACGCCGCGATGGGGTCGAGGACCCGGCCGCCCAGATATTCCTCACCAACAGCAGGGGCCTGGTCCACGACAAGAGTGACCCGCTGGCCCCACACCAGATCCCGTTCACTCACCCCTTCGACGAGGTGTCCGAGTGGGCCGGCGAAGACGGTCGAGTACCGCTCGAGCGCGTCTTCGACGAGGTCCAGCCCACGGTACTGGTCGGCGTCAGCGGTCAACCGGGTGTGTTCACCGAGAAGATGATCCGCTCCATGGCCACCTGGACCGACAGGCCCATCGTCTTGCCCTTGTCGAATCCCGCCAGCAATTGTGAAGCCGTCCCCGCCGACATCATCGAGTGGACCGACGGCTCCGCGCTCGTCGCCACCGGCTCACCATTCGATCCGGTGGAACACGACGGGGTGATCCACCACATCGCCCAGGCCAACAGTGTTTATGTCTTCGCCGGCCTCGGCCTGGGAGCCGTCGCTGTGGGCGCTTCGACGATCACCGACGGAATGTTCATCGCCGCAGCTGACGCCGTCGCCTCGGCCGCTCCCCCACACGATGTTGCGGGCGCTCCGGTGTTGCCGGCGATACGCGCTGTTCCCGCGATCAGCCGTTCCATCGCTGCAGCCGTCGCCATTCAGGCGGTGGCCGAAGGTGTTGCGCCCGCATTCGACGCCAACGAGATCGATCACCGAATCGACCTCTACCGATGGGACCCCATCTACCCTCAGATCATTGCGATCTGACCGACAACCACACACGACGGACGACCGGACATGATCGACGACCCACCCGCCGGACGCGGCATCTACGCGAATCGCACGCTGAATGTGCGCTCACTTCGTGCCATCGGGTACGACATGGACTACACCCTCATCCACTACCGCGTCGACGAGTGGGAACGCGCAGCCTTCGCCCACGCTCGCCGGTGGCTCGCCGGTCATGGCTGGCCTGTCGATGAACTCGAGTTCGACCCCGGCCTCTACACCCTCGGTCTCACCTTCGATCTCGAACTGGGCAACCTCGTCAAGGCGACCCGTTTCGGCCATGTCGTGCGGGTCCAACACGGCACGAGGGCACTCGAGTTCGAGGAACAGCGCTCCGTCTACGCGGAAACCGTCATCGACCTTTCAGAAGACCGCTTCGAGTTCATGAACACACTGTTCGAACTGTCGCGGGCTGCCCTGTGGTGTCAGCTCGTCGACATCCACGATGCAGGCCGGTTGCCCGGTGTTGTCAGTTATGCCGCCCTGTGGCGCGAGATCGACAGCGCCCTCACTTCGGCCCACAACGACGGGATGCTGAAGGCCGAGATCGTGGCCGACCCCAGCCGTTTCGTGGTTCCAGATCCCGGTCTGGTCGAAACCCTGCGAGACCAGCGCGTTGCGGGCAAACAGCTGTTGCTGATCACCAACTCCGACTGGAGTTACACCCGCAAGATGATGGGCTACGCCGTCGATCCCTACGTCGACGACGGCACGTGGCGCGACCTATTCGACATCGTCATCGTGTCGGCCAACAAGCCAGGCTTCTTCGCCGGGACCCCACCGATCTACCGCGTGGTCGACGAGGAGAACTCGCTGCTGCGGCCACATTCTGGCGATCTCGAACAGGGGCACGTCTACTTCGGGGGCAACGCCAGGCTGGTCGAGCAGAGCCTCGGCCACAGCGCCGCCCAGATGCTCTACGTCGGCGACCACCTGTTCGGCGACGTACACGTCACCAAGGACACCCTGCGGTGGCGGACCGCCCTCATCGCACGCGAGATCGAACCCGAGGTCGAGGCAGCGGCGACGTTCGCCGATGACGAGCAGACCCTCGTGCGCCTGATGGGCGACAAGGCGGAGCTCGAGCGCCGGATCGCTCGTCGAAGGCTGACCCGCCGCAAACAGCGCTCGGATCGGCCATCGGCGGCAGCACTGCAGAAGGAGATCGACCTCCTCGTCGCCGACGCAGCCGAACTCGATGCGCGGATCGGCCCCCTGGCCCAGGCCTCGTCAGAGCTGAGCAACCCGACATGGGGACCGCTCATGCGAAGTGGCAACGACAAGAGCCTGTTCGCTCGCCAGGTCGAACGGTACGCCGATGTGTACACCTCGAGGGTGTCCAACTTCGGCTACGAGACACCCTACGGCTACATTCGGGCCGCACGTGGCTCTCTGCCTCACGACGTCGTTCGGCCCTGAAGCCCTCACCACGGGCTCGGGCGAAACGTTCAATTGATGGCGGTGGGGCCAGACGTGTTGTAGCTGTAGTAGTTGTACGACCGGCTCCACCAGCGACGCCGGACCCGGTTGATCACTACTCCCAGCAAGGTGGCCCCATGTTCGCGAAGTTCGGCGACTGCGGCGGCCAACTCTGGCAGGTTCACCGAGGCCGCATCGACGACCAGGATCACGTGGCCGGCATGGCTGATCACCTGACGCGTTTCGGCAACCATCTCGAGCGGTGGGGCATCGATGACGACGACGTCGGCGCGCTCGCGAGCCGCCTCGATTGCGATCGGCAGATTGACCGCCACGACATCGGCCGGCGACCGGTCGGGAAGGCCGGCAGGCAGCAACTGAAGGCCCCGTGCACTGGTCGGACGCAGGAGCTGGGACAAGTCGTTCGAACCCAGGTCGGCAAGACCGCGCCCCATGGTGCTGGCGAGACGGTGGTGCAGGGCCGGCCTGCGCAGATCGGCATCGATGGCAATAACCGAGTGTCCAACCGAGGCGAGCGCCCACGAGACACCCGCTGCGACCGAACTCTTGCCCTCTCCCATCTGGTAGGAGCTGACTGCGATCGCCCGAGGCTGCTCGGTGGCGATGCGAAACTCGAGACTTCCCCGGAGGCTCTTGAACGCCTCACTGAGGCTCGTCGTGCCCTCCTCGAGGACATCGAGCAGGGCACTGTCGTTTCGCCGGAGCTGCCTGAGTCTCGGCAATTCGCCGATGACGCTGGTACCGAGACGCTGCCTGATCAGTTCGGCGTTGTCGAACGCTTCGCGGATTCGGCCGACCAACACGGCAGCGAACAGGGCGGCGATGAGGCCCAACACCGTCGCGGCGATCATGATCGGTATCGGCTTCGGTGAAGCCGCCATGCCTGGAAGCCCAGCCGGATCGATCATCTTGATGTTGACCAGCTCTGCGACGTCCTCGTCGGCGATGATCGCCGCACCGATCTCGTTGGCCCACACCTGCGAACCGACCGCGGACTCCGAAGAGACCCGGATGTACAGGATCGAGGCCACAGCGTCGGCGTCGATCGAGACCTTGAGACCTGCAACGTCTGTGGCCCCGCTCTCGGCGAGGCTCTCGCGAAGTTCGGACCGAAGGACTCGTGATTCGGCCTTCTCCACGACGATGGGAACAATGAAGGTCGTCAATTTCGTGAGTTCGGCACTGCCCTCGAGAACCTGTGGTTGGACCGAGAGGGTCGCCGAGGTCTTGTATGTCGAAGCCGGAAGAAAGGCCGCAACAACTCCGAGAATGATGCAGATGTCGAATGCGATGATTGCCGCGACCCAATTTCGGCGCAGTGAAAGTCTCAGGTCGCGAAGATCCATGTCTCTCCAAGTCGTCAGATCGCTCTGCGGATCAAATCAAATCCACAGCAGAGCAAGTGACCGATTCTAGACGCCCGCGGGTGCCACTTCGGGGAATTCAGATGATGCTCACATAATGCCTTGACCTGCCGACGGGTGCGGTGATGCATCCCGCAGAACAAACCGACCAACTATCGTGCAATCGATGATCCCATTCCGCCCTGGTGCGCTGGCGAGCACGAAACGCCCAGCAGGGTCCATCTGGCTGCGCTGGGTTCTCGTCTTCGTCGATACCGAGGCCATCTTCCTCGCCTGGGCGTCATCACTCGTGTTCTTCCAACGGGTTCCCGTCGCCGGGCGATCGAGCACCACCGGTGTCGCCATCACCGTCGCACTCACGGCCTCGGGGTTGCTGTTGATGGCCAGCCAGGAGCTCTATCTCGCGCGCGTGTCGAGCATCCGTGCAGTCGAAATGACGCGCATCTTCCGTGTTTCGGTGCTCACAGCGTTGGTCGCCGGGCTCGGTGCGGAAATCCTCGACGGCAACATCGCGGCCGTGGAAGCAGGGTTCGGCGGGCTGCTGATGTTGGTCTTCCTCGTCATCGGGCGTTCGGCCTACCGCGCCTGGTTGACGACACGTCGCGCTGCCGGCGAATACCGCAGAGACGTCATCATCGTCGGCTCGAACGACGAGGCCAAGAGCCTCTATGACCTTCTGACCACCCACACCGAAATCGGTCTCGAGGTCGCTGCGGTCTACGGCGATGCCGCCCAGGCGCGCGCCAACGGGCTCGATCACGTCTATGCCGGAACGGCGGACCAGTGCGTCGACATCATCGGGGCACAGCCGATCTCGGGGGTGTTGTTCGCTTCGACAGCACTGCCCAGTCCAGTATTGAACCGGCTGGTTCGCGAGCTGCTGTCCCTGGGTGTCCACGTACAGATCACATCTGGACTTCGGGGCATCGCCAGTCGCCGGCTACGGGCTCAGCCCCTGGCGCACGAACCGATGATCTACCTCGAGCAGCTCACGCTCTCGTGGTGGCAGATTGCACTCAAGCGCGCGATCGACATCTTGCTGGCGGGCCTCGGCCTCTTGTTTGTTGGTCCTGTCATCCTCGCGTTTGCCCTCATCGTCAAGATCACCGATCGGGGTCCCGCGTTCTTCCACCAGGAGCGGATCGGCCGCAGCGGTGAACACTTCAAGATGATCAAGATCCGCACCATGGTCGTCGATGCAGAAGCTCGCCTCGAAGCTCTCAAGACACAGACCAATGAGCGAAGCGGCCCCCTGTTCAAGATGGAACACGACCCGCGTTTCACGCGTGTCGGACGCCTGATGGATGTCACCTCCATCAACGAGTTGCCCCAGCTGTGGAATGTGCTTCGCGGGGACATGAGCCTGGTCGGCCCAAGACCGGCTCTTCCCAAAGAAGCCGCCATGTTCGACGCCGAACTCCATGCTCGCAACCTGGTCCGACCCGGCATCACAGGTCTTTGGCAGGTCGAAGCGCGCGACAATCCCGACTTCTCGGCCTACAAACGTCTCGACTTGCACTACGTCGAGAACTGGTCGGTCGCCTTCGACCTGATCATCATTCTTCAGACGGTCGAGTCGATTGCAGCGCGGGTGCTCAAAGCCGTCAGCCGCCGGCCGCAAGGCGACAAGCCCGCCCGAGCTGCCGACCGGGCCGCAGAACGCGCAGCGGCCGGCAAGATTCTGACCGGCGACGGGGCATCCGACGACGGCACAGGTCTCGCAGAAGAAGATTCTGCTTCGGCGAACCCGCCGATCTCAGGTCAAGACGACCTGTCCATCGCCCACCGCTGACCCTCACACTTCAGCCGACGGCGAGCTGAACGAGGAGCGAGATCTCCTCTGGCGTCGGCTGACCCGCCACCTTCGACCGGCTGACCTGACCCAGCTGCCAGACAGCAAACGCCTCGGCCCAATCCCCAGCTCCCGACGCGTAGTCCGAGCCGGTCTCCTCTGGCCACCATTCGCCTTCGATATCACGAGCGTCGAGCCATAGATCGCGATCCTCGCTGGACAGCAGGGTCACATCGACTGCATGGCCCAGTTCGTGGGCGACCGTTGCGGCTACCGCCTCGGGCGTGTGCTCGGATCGCACATAGATCTCGATGCGCTGTTCGTCGAAGAAGGCGTATCCGAGCAGCCCTTGGCGCCCCGGCAAGAACACGACGCGCCACTCTGGCAGTACGGGTCGCCAATCGAAGGTGATGAGATCGAGCGCCTCGGCACCGACCGCCAGATGATTCGGGAGTGCCGCCTGGTCTCCTGAGACCTGGGCCGTCGCTTCGACTGTGTCGATCACGACCGCTGTTGTCACAACAGGTGCTGTTGTCGCAACAGGTGCTGTTGTCGTAGCAGATGCTGACACCACAACGGATGCTGACGCCACGACAGATGTTGTGGTCACAACGGATGTCGCTGGAACCGTCGATGGCGACGAGGTCCCGGCGTGCGCTGTGGTCGTCGAGGAACCAACCGCCGTCGACGTGGTTGTCGCTGCGTCGGCGATGCCGATCTCGTCGAGCCCCACAACGTCGATGCTGCCGGCCGCACGTTGCGACTGGACTGAGGGGTCGACCGTGTCGGCCGTTCGCTGT
>JAAETH010000075.1 GCA_024228575.1 Actinomycetes bacterium | reverse complement strand
CGGAGGACATCGAAGGCGAGCTTGCGCTCACCCTCCTCGGATACCAAGCCCTTGCGGTTGTAGCCGTCTTGGATCTCGGGCAGCACCCTCAACGGGGTACGGAAGTCCTTGAGAATCCAGGGTGAGAGACCAACACAGTCGGCCTGGTTGCGGATCATGGAGATCTGCTCGTTGTAGACGGCGGCCTGGAACTCCTCAGTCCAGATCTCCTCGTCGGTGCCATGATTGCCGTGCTTGGCCCCTGCTCCGAACTCGCTGAAGATGATGGGCTTGGCGAAGGCGGTCGAGAATGTGGTGGATGCGATCTCGAGGCGTTGGCCGTAGTACCAACCGAGGTACTGGTTGATGGCGATGACGTCGACCACCTCTCCCAGAGGATCCTCGATATGGACCACAGGATCCTTTGACGGGATCGTGAGCAGGGCGGCTGTGGTCAGCCGGGTTGAGTCGAGGACCTTGACCCGCTGAACCAGGGTTGACAGGAAGGAGAGGCGGGCATCGTCGGGAAGGGTCTCGTTGGCCACTGACCACAGGATGACCGATGCCCGACTCCGGTCCCTGATGACCAGCTCATCGGCCTGGGCCACTGCATTGGCCATGACCGCTTCGGAGCCGAAGGCAATGTTCCAGTACACGGGTAGCTCGGTCCAGGCCAGCAGACCTCGCCGGTCGGCCTCGCGCACCATGTGCTCGTCGTGTTGGTAGTGGGCCAGCCGGACGAAGTTGGCGCCAAGATCCTCGGCCCACGACAACAGGGTGGAGGCGTCGTCTGGTCCATGGGCTCGCTTGCCCCCGCTCGGGCCTTCCCCGTGGATGGAGATGCCCCGGAGGAACGTCTCCTCGTCGTTGACGAATACCCGATTGCCTTCGACCTTGACGGTTCGGAAACCGACTTCGTCGTCTATCACATCCTGGCCGCATGCCCAGCGGATCCGGTGGAGGACGGGGGCACCAGGACTCCATCGTTCGAGGCGGCTGGCGGTGACGGCATCGATCTCGACGCCGCCGTCGACCAGCTCGGCTGTGATACCGGCGTCGATGAGGTCGACGGTGCACGGTGGGTCGTTCAGGGTGGCGCTGTCGGCACCGTCGATGGTGGCGCCACCGATGATGCGACCGTCGGGGGCCATGGTCAGCCAGGCGTCGCGGAGGAAGGTCCTAGGAACCGAGACCAGCTCGACGCTGCGGGTGATACCGCCGAAGTTCCACCAATCCGATCGCATGCCCGGGATCCGGTCCGGCTCCCGCCGATTGTTGACCTGGACGACCAACGAGTGGCTGCCGAGAGCCAGCCGCCCCGTGACCTCGACGGCGAACGGACCAAAGCCACCGACATGGGTCGCCAACTCCTCACCGTCGAGAAAGACTCGGGTGGTGTGGTTGGCAGCCCCGAAAGAGAGGAATGTCCGGGCTGACTCAGCCCTGTCGACGTCGAACAGGGTGCGGTACCAGACCGTCCCCTCGTAGTAGAGGAGGGAGGGATCCTGGGTGTTCCAATCGCCGGGCACGACCAGTTCGAGAGAGCGATCGAAGTCGTATTCGACCCGATCGCTTGGGGTCCGTGGTTTCAGGTCTCGGAAGTAGCCGAGCTTGTTGCGCTGGCCGAGGATGTTGACATAGCCGGTGTCATAGGGGTCGATGATGGCCCGCCAGGTACCGTCCAGCGATCGCCGCTGCCGGCACGCCAGGTTGGTCAGTAGGACAGTGTTGGCCGACACCTTCGGGTTCAAGAGCTGTTCCACTGAAGCAGTCTGTCACCACGTTCCAGGTCCTACCCGCCTCCCCGTTCGAGTTGGCGGATATCGCCCGTCTGTACATCATCGAGGCTCAACGACCCATTGTGCGCACCTAGCACCGACCACACGGTGCGCAACGTCGATGTCCCCATCTATTCCTCCCGGCCTACCACATGGGCGATCAGGGTGAGATGGTCGTCGGCGAACCCCTCAACGGTGGGGTCCAGATGCAGGCGTCTGAACAGCTCGGCTGCGTAGAGCTTGCGATTGCCGGCGTTCGACATCTGGTTGATCCCCTCCCGAATGAGCGCCCAATAGGCGAACGTATCGGCCATCTGGGGTAGGAGCTGTTGGGTCAGCAACGTCCGGTGGGCGGGGGATGCGTCCCCCAACTCATCGAGTAGCCGACGACAGCGATCGATGGCCGATTCGAGGGCAGCGCGCTCGGGACGGGAAGCGTCGATCTCCTTGCTGAGCTCGGTGATGGTGGTGAGGAACATGCGGTCGTAGTCGAGACGTTCGATGTCGCGAAGCACTTGCATCCTCATGGTGTTCGGCGAGCCCTCCCACTTCTCCATCGTCATGGCGTCTCGGATCAGCCGGGGCATGGCCGATGTCTGCTCGATCACGCCGTTGCCAGCCAGGGTCTCAGCCGCGTCTTGAATCCGGCTCACTATTCGGGGGCACCACACAGCCTTGTTGACGTTGGCCATGAGCCGACAAAAGGCGTGGTGCTCGGCCCGGAGTTCACGGCCCGTGTCGATGTTGTCCTGGAAGGCGGCCACTGCGAACGATGAGGCGGTGCCGGCCAGGAGGTCGGTCTTGACCTGGGCCAGGTTGTCCTGAACGAGGGGGTAGTCGATGATCGCTTTCCCGAAGGCGTGCCTGGTATCGGCGTATGACCGAGCCAACTGATAGGCCCGGCCGAGTATGCCTCCCATCAACATCAACATGGCGATTCGCGAATGATGGATGACGAGCGTCATCAGGCTTTGGAAGCTGTCGTCCAAGGGGCCCAGAGGTGTCGCGTGGGCATCGTGGTAGTCGATCTCGGCGGAGGCGAGCGAGCGAGTACCGAACTTCTCCTTCAGGCGTCGCAGGGTGAAATGGTTTCGTGTGCCGTCGGCCAGGAGGGCCGGGACGAGGAACATGGCCAGACCGCGGGTGCCATTGCGTTCGTTGTCGAACCGGGCCGTGATGATCTGAATGTTGGCGTTGGCGTTGGAGCAGAACCACTTCTCGCCGCGGATTCGCCATGTTCCGTCATCGGCTTGCCATGCCTGAGTGTCATTGGCTCCGACGTCGGAGCCCCCCTGCACCTCGGTGAGGAACTGTGAGCTTGTCCAGCCATTGGAGAAAGAGGGCTCCTCGAGCTTGGCGATGATCTCGTCACGATCGGGGAAGGAGTCGAGCGACCGCAACAGCCGGACGGTCTCATGGTTGCAGATCACGGGGCAGTGGTGGCCGGTGTCGCCAGCGTGGCTCGACAAATGGTAGAAGGCGAAGCCTTCGCTCAGCCCGCCGAGGCGGGCCAGACGTGAGACGACTCCGGTGCCGTAGATCAGGTCACCCGACACCGGGTAGGAGTGGTCGTGCACCACATGGTCGTCGCGTTCGCCGATACCGTTGTAACGGTCGATCCGGGGCAGGTTCAGGCGGAAGTCACCATGGGCGACGGCTTCCTCCAGCGCCGCCGGAACCACGGCGCCGAGCTTGGCGAGGTCGTCATGCACTTGGGCGTACCTATCGCCGAGGTGGAAGCGAACCGTGTGGGCGAAATCATCGTCGAAGAGGTACACGTTGCGCGAGGTTGCTTCCTGCCAGCGGCGCAGGTTGTCGCGTCCAAAGGCCTGGCCCGGCTGGGTTTCCTCGAGTCGACCGGGTGGATCTTGGGGTGGCGAGCTTGTCGTCTGGGGTTCCGTCAGGGCCATGAGTACCTCTCCTCGTGGGTGGAGCTGAGTCGACCGTAATCCTCAGGGAGGGCCTCGACCATGGGTGGACAGGCCAAATGCATAGTAGAATCGGCCATATGGCGGACGTCGCCATATTCGTGCCCGAGCCGTCGCTGGCCATGAGTGCGGTGCTGATCACCGATCTGTGCTGGGTTGCTGCCCTCTATGCCGAACGGGATCCGGCTCACACAATCCAGGTGGTGAGTCTCACTGGCGACCCCGTCCCGTCATCGTCTGGTCTCGACGTTGCCGTGAACGGCTCACTCGCCGACGTCGAAGAGGCATCATTGCTGTTCATTTCGGCATTCTGGGGATCGTCGGGGCAAGCGCTCGAACGAAACGATGAGGCTTTGGGACGGATCACTCGTCTCGCCGCAGGAGGAGCCCGCATTGCCGCCTGCAGCACTGGGACATTCCTACTTGCCGCCACTGGCCTGCTCGACGGTCGCGTCGCCACCACCTATGCCCCTTACGCCAGATCGTTCCGCCGACGCTTTCCCGCCGTACTCCTTCATCCTGAGAGGGCGATCACCGATGCTGGTGGACTCATGTGTGCCGATGCCATCCCGTCGAGCCTGGATCTGATCATTGCGTGTCTCGGCGATCTATACGGATCGGATGTGGCGACGAGACTTGCCGCTGACTTCTTGATGGGCATCCGGCGCAGCTACACGGTGGCCAACCTGGCGTTCGATGGCCAGAAGTATCATGGTGATCGGACCATTCTCGCAGTGCAGCGGTGGTTCGAGCGCCATCTCGACGAGCCGATACGGGTGCAGGATGCGGCGCAAGAGTTTGGCCTCAGCTCTCGAACCCTTTCCCGACGATTCGTCGCCGCGACCGGAGAAGCACCGTCGCGCTACTTGCAGCGGCTCCGCATTGAAAGCGCCAAGAGCCTCCTGGCCCAACCCGGTATGACTGTCGGTGAGGTGGCTCGGGCGGTCGGCTATGTAGACGTTGCCTCCTTCAGCGCCACCTTTCGGCGACGAGAGGGCGTGGTGCCATCGCTCTACCGTTCAACGGAGCATTGAGGCGGGCGGCGTAGGTTCGCTCGGGTGTGGGGGTTGTGCCTGTGGACGGCCGTGGTGGTATCGGGGCGAGGGAGAGGGCACCTAGGCGGTCAGCTCCTGCTCGGTGTATTCGCCCGCTTCCCATGCAGAGCGGAGGGCGAACTTCTGGATCTTGCCCGACCCCGTCAGGGGGAATGCGTCGAGGTTGAACCAGCGGGCGGGGGTCTTCTGGGGTGACAACTCGGCCCGGATGAAGTCACGCAGTCCGGCCACGGTGGGGGCTTCGACTCCGTCAGCGAGCCGGATGAAGGCGGCCACGGTCTCGCCCCAGCGCTCGTCGGGCAGTCCGACGACGGCAACCTCGGCGATGGCGGGATGCTTCATCAGTACCTCCTCCATCTCGGCGGGGAAGAGATTTTCACCGCCCCTGATGATCATGTCCTTCAGGCGTCCGACGATGCGGCAGTAGCCGCGGCTGTCCATTGTGGCTAGGTCGCCTGTGCGGAGCCAGCCATCGGGTACGAGGGTTTCGGCTGTTGCCTCTGGGTTGTCGAAGTACTCGATCATGGTGAAGAAGCCGCGAGCCCAGAGCTCGCCCTGCTCGCCAACGGGCACTGTCTCAAACGACTCAGGGTCGACGATTTTGATCTCGACGTGGGCGATCGGCGGTCCAATCGTTTGGCCCTTGTCCTCGGCCGTGTCGTTGGGGTGGGTGTTGGTGAGGACTGGCGAGCACTCGGTCTGGCCGTACACGATCGTGAAGTCGAGGCCGATTGCTTCCTCGATCTTG
>JAAETH010000074.1 GCA_024228575.1 Actinomycetes bacterium | reverse complement strand
GAGCGGCCTTCCCGCCACTGCGGCGCGTGAGCGGGCGGCCGAAACGCTGCGCCACGTCGGGCTATTCGAGGAGCGGTACCGCCACATCGGCGGGTACTCGACCGGCATGAAGCAGCGGGTCAAGCTCGCCCAGGCATTGGTACACGACCCCAAGCTGCTATTCCTCGACGAGCCCACCAACGGATTGGATCCCGATGGCCGCGACGACATGTTGGCGCTCATCAAGCGCACGGGAACCGACTTCGGCATCTCGGTGGTCATGTCGTCGCATCTGTTGGGCGAGATCGAGAGCGTTTGTGACTCGCTCGTGCTCATCGACGAGGGCAAGCTCGTGCGTGCCGGAGCGGTGTCGGGCTTCACCGGCCTGGTCAATGTCCTGGCTGTCGAGGTCGACCGAGAACCGGAGCTCCTCGTCAGCCGGCTGATCGAGCATGGCGTAAAGGCCCGACTCGACGGGCGCATCATCGCCGTCGAGCTGTCTGACGGCGAAGCCAACGGCCAGGCTGCCCTCACTCGTGTGGTGGTCGACGCAGTGGTCGACCTGGACCTGCCTCTGGTCCGGGTGACTCGACAACGCCACACCCTCGACGATTTGTTCCGTACCGACAGCGGGGAGGCGGCCTGATGGCGAACATCGACCAACCATCAGTGCCCCGAGGCGAGATCTACGACCTCGGCTACCGCAACTATGACGGGCCCCGCCTGGGGCGCCGATATGCGTTCCGCTCGTTGATCGTGCTCAGTCTGCGCAACACGTTCGGCCTCGGACGTGGCAGTCTGCCCAAGGTCTTGGCCTTCGGGCTGGCGGCGATCGCCCTGCTCCCGGCGATCTTGACCGTGATCGGTGGCGCGATCGGCGGGGAGGCGTTCGAGTTCGTCGAGCACCCCGACTACTTCGGGCTCATCCAGATCGTCATCGTGTTGTTCGTCGCTGCCATGGCTTCGGATCTGGTGGGCAACGACCGCAAGAACAACACCCTGCCTTTGTACTTCTCGCGTCCCATCGAGCGCGACGATTACGTCCTGGCCAAGATCGCCGCCCTGGCCATGGCCCTGCTGTCTCTCACTCTGCTCCCACAGCTGTTGGTGTTCGTTGGTAACTGGCTCGGCGCTACCGACAGCACCGACTGGTTGGGCGACAACGTCTCGGACCTGTGGCGCATCGGCGCCAGCTCAGCCCTGGCGAGCCTGCAGTTGGCGACGATCGGCTTGGCGATCGCCATGTTCACCACCCGCCGGGCGTTCGCCCTCACCAGCGTGCTCGCCACCCTGCTGTTCTCTGTCATCGCGACAAGCGTGCTGGTGAGTCTGCTTGACCCTGGCTGGGCGGCAGTGGCCATGCTCACCTCTCCGCTCTATGTCATGAATGCCACCACGTTCGTCATCTTCGACGCGATCCCGGCCCTCACCGCTGGCTCGGCCGAAGGCGAGGTGGCCGACCAGGTGGCCTACGCCGACCTGCCGGGATGGGCATGGATCGTGGCGCTCTTGGCGCAAACCGCAATCGCTCTGATCTTCGCTATCCGGCGCTATCGCAAGGCCACGCTGTGACCTCCCACACCACTCCCCCAGTCCCCATGCCGCCGCCCCCGGCCCCTGGCCAGGTCCCGATCGGGTCGGGGCCAGCGTCTTCGCCGCCCGACATGAACGCAGCGGTATCGGTGCGGTCGGCGTCTCGCTGGTACGGCGACCTGGTCGCCGTCAACGACATTTCGTTCGATCTCGGGCCCGGCGTCACCGGCCTGCTCGGGCCAAACGGCGCCGGGAAGTCGACGCTGTTACACATGATGGCCGGCCTCCTCAAGCCCTCCTCCGGCCAGATCCACATCAGCGGCGAGCCTGTCTGGCAGAACATCGGCATGTACGCCCAAGTCGGGCTCGTGCCCGAGCGCGAAACCGTCTACCCGTTCCTGACCGGGTGGGAGTACGCCCTGGCCAGCGCCCGCCTGCAGCGGCTCCCCCAGCCCGAGGTCGCGGCCCAAGCCGCGATCGACATGGTCGAGCTGGGCGATGCCATGCACCGCAAGATGGGCGGCTACTCCAAAGGCATGCGCCAGCGGGCCAAGATCGCCGCCGCCCTCGTGCACGACCCCCACATCCTGATCCTCGACGAACCCTTCAACGGCACCGACCCCCGCCTACGACTCCAGATGACCACAATGCTCAAGGAGCTCGGCGATACCGGCCGCACCATCGTGTTCTCGTCACACATCCTCGAAGAGGTCGAGCACCTAGCCGAAGACGTACTCGTCATCATTGGCGGACGTCTCGCAGCCGCCGGCGACTTCCGCCAGATCCGCAGACTAATGACCAACCGGCCCCACGCCTTCACCATCCGCTCCAGCAACAACCGGGCCCTCGCCGCCGCGTTGGTCGATCGGCCCCATGTCACCCTCGTCTCCTTCGACAGCGACACCATGGAGGTCAAGACCACCGACTTCGGCGCCTTCACCGAGGCGATTGCACCGCTGATCCAATCCAGCGGTGTCGAGCTCCACGAGCTCCAGCCTGCCGACGACTCCCTCGAGAACGTCTTCTCCTACCTGGTGGCCCAATGAACCGCGTCCTCATCTCACTCACCGCCCGCCAACTCCTAGGCCGCCGACGTACCGCACTGATCGGCTTCGTCCTCGCCCTCCCCATCTTGATCGCGGTGATCTACCGCTTCTCCGACGAAGCCGGTGGTGACACGTCCACCGAGGAGTTCGCCATCGGTCTGGTCGGCACCCTCATCGTCACCCTCTTGCTTCCCCTGGTAGCACTCGTATTGGGCACGGCGGCGCTGGGCGCCGAGATCGAAGACGGCACCGCTGTGTTCCTGCTCACCAAACCAATCGAGCGCTGGCGCATCATCGCCATCAAGACCGGCGTCGCGGCAGCAGCAACTGCTGTCCTGGTCGTGCCCGTCACCATGGCCACCACCTGGATCATCCACGGAGGCCCCACCGCCGACGGCCTCATGTTAGGGCTCGGCCTCGCGGCCCTCGTGGGAGCCATCTTGTACTGCGCGGTCTTCGTGGCCCTCAGTGCGTTCACCAGTCGGGCCCTCATCTTCGGCCTGATCTATGTGTTCGTCTGGGAAGCCTTCGCCACCAACCTGTTCAACTCGCTGCGCTGGGTCTCGGTCCGCGAATACGCCACCGGGTGGAGTGACGCCATCATCTCCGTCACCGACACCGACATCTACGACCCCCGCCTCGCGGTCGCATCGGCCGTCATCGGCTCAATCGTCGTCCTCTCCGCAGCCGTCGCCTACGGAACACGGGCGCTGTCGAGATTCGAGATCGGCGAACGCGCTTGACGCTCCCCATCACCCTTGCCGGGAGCACCTCGCCACAGTGGTCCACCGCCAACACGATCATCTCGAGTGGGAACCAGTAGCCAGCGAATGCCGACCGCTCAAACGACACGGACACGTCATGATGGGAACAGCTCATCTCGACGGCCTCACCTCGACCCGGTTCGACTGCTCAGGAACCCATACCTGTGCGATCGGCTCATCCAACGGAAAGTCAGCGATGAACTCAACATCCCCGCTTTCGCGAACCTCTGACACCGTGACCTTGCCGCCTTCCGAGCCTGTCGCCAGTATCAGCATCCCGTCGATGTCACCCAGTGCAACGGTTTGGACCTCCCCCGGATCGAGATCGATTATGTCGAGCTCCGTGCCTCCCTCGGTTCTGAAAACGCCAACATCGCCGTCCGCGATTCCCACAACCAGGCCGAGTTCCGGATGAAGCTCAGCATCGACGTCCCTCGTGCTCTCCGGTCCGCCCTTGACGGCTCCCATCCGAAGCAGATAGGGATCGGGGCTGCGGAACGGGCCCGAGACGATGTCCGCCGAACCATCCGATGGGTCCCAAAGGAAGGCCGATCCAGCTCTCGATCCGGTCGCAACGAAGTCGCGACCATCGACCCGGACCTCCCGATAGCACGTCCGGGGCCAAGTCTCAGGATCGCTCACGTCCGCCGCCTCCCTTCCGCCGATCACCACCGGCTTCTCTCCGCCGATCACCACAACCGGGTCGGGCGAGGATTTGGGCGGTTCAGGCATCATTCGCCAGAGCCGCTGTTCGTGCTCACCGACAACCTCGCGGTAGGCGTCCACGTTGGCGCTCGTTGCAGTCTCTGTGGCCGGACCCATCACTTCGGTCAGCTTCACAACTGCCGTTCCATGCAGATGCCGGGAGGAGACCACAACCGGCTTTCCCTCGGTGTCGCCGATCGCCACTGCCCGCATGCTCTCTCGAACCTCATCGGTGTACGGCGAGTCCCACTCGACAAGATCGTCGACGCCCGGATCCCACGTGCGGAAATGATCGGGTACCCCAGCCACCACCCTGATCTCCTCGCCGATCATCGCCGCATCGAACTGACCGAGCTCTCGGGAAACGATGGAGTCGAGCTCGGTCGCCCCGAGCACTTCGCCGTCGTCCAGCCTCACCACCTGGGCGTTCGTCGCTCCCTCATCGGACAACGCCAGAACTCGGTGGGCGACCAACACCCCACCCAGAGCCGAGACCCCGCAAGGGTCCTGCCCCGTCAACCAGTCGGGCACACCGAGTTGCCCACCGCCCTCAAGCCGCCAGAGCGAGATAGCTCCCCCGCTCACAGCGGCGATCACCGCTTCGTCCCCGGCGATCACTTGATGCCCCGTCCCTGAGCGTGCCGAGGTCGCGAGTGCCGGTGGCGATGATGTCGCCCGGTTCGAGGGATATGAACCGGGTGCCGCAGCCGATCAGACCTCCAACGCCCAAGATCATCTGACTGGTGTGGCCATCTTGGAGCCGCTCACTGGCGCCACCAGGCGCAACCACGTCGATGCCTCGCACCTACTGGCCATCGCGAGCCGAGGGTCCAGATGTACCGGTACGCGGAACTCTTCGGCAGATCGACCGCCTCATCGATTTTGCCAAGGCTCACGCCATCAATCCTCTGCTAGAGCAGACCAAGAATACGACCGGTCCTCTCTTTGTGGAGTCGAGCCCGCTGGAGGGGTCGCGCTCCCGCGTCGCCACGCTGGCCGAGGCTGCTATAACTGGCAGCATGCATGGACCGGTACAGCTGTTCGCCTTCGAGTTCGAATCCCTCGACCAGTTCCGAGGAGACATCCTGGATCGACTCGAGCAGGTTGCTCCGCTCGAAGCGGTGCGCGTCCTTGATGCCCTT
>JAAETH010000073.1 GCA_024228575.1 Actinomycetes bacterium | reverse complement strand
GGCCGAGTCGGCCTCGGTGCCACCGTCCACCTCGGAGCGGGCCAGCTCCATCGAAGTGGCGACCGTCTCGCCAACGGTGCCCGAGTCGGCAATACTGTGGGCGAGCCCGAGGGTGGCAGCCGGTGAATCGGCGGCGGTCCCGCTATCAGCTTCGGCTCGGTCGAATCCGAGGTTGGCAGTAGATCCATCGAGGGCTGATCCACTGTCGGCCTCGGAGCTGGCCAGCTCCATCGAGGTGGTGGCCGAGTCGGCCTCGGTGCCACCGTCCGCTTCGGAGTAGGCCAGCTCCATCGAGGTGGTGGCCGAGTCGGCCTCGATGCCACCGTCCGCTTCGGAGTGAGCCAGCTCCATCGAGGTGGTGGCCGAGTCGGCCTCGATGCCACCGTCCGCTTCGGAGCGGGCGTGGCCGAGTGAGACGGTGGCGGTGTCTGAGGCGGTGCCACCGTCCGCCTCGGAGTGGACGTGGCCAAGTGAGACGACGACGGTGTCGCCAGCGGTGCCCGAGTCGGTGATCGCTCGTGCACGGTCCAGCGAGGCAGTAGCTGAATCGGCTTCGGTTCCCCCGTCGGCCACGGTGCGGGCGTGGTCCATCGAGGCGGTGACCGAGTCGGCTTCAGTGCCCCCGTCGTCGATCGTCTCGGCCAGGTCGAGAGCGGAAGCGAAAGGTCCAATGTCGGTGATGGTGGCCGAGCGTGGGTTGCCGGCAATGTCGATCGAGAAGTCTTGCCGTGGGTCGCTCTCGGATCCGATGCGGTTGGTGCCAGCACCGAGCAGGGCATTATTGGCATGGACTACCGGGGTGAGGTCGAGCGACGTTGGGTAGCTGTAGTCGGTGACGTAGACGCCACTGGTGGCTGGCGCCGTGTCATCGACGGTGTCGGTCGGCGTGATGTTGTCGGTCCAGTTCTCGGTGGTGGTCCCTCCCCCGTCGTAATAGACATCGTCGAAGAGGTTGTGGGAGCCGTTGACCGTGATCGTGTCGGTCTCGGGGGTGTCGCCATCGTCGATGCGGAGGTCGTCACCAGCGGCACCAGCTGGTCCGTTGAACCAGGTGTTGTACATATTGACGATCGTGTCGCCCCACTGGTTGCGGAAGACAACGTTGGCTGAAGAGGACGCGCCAGTATTCGACTCGGTGGCCGCACAGTGGTCGACGTTGATGGTGTGGTCGTAGGGTGTGACTGAACCGGACTGGTTGATTCCGATCCCGCTTCGGCTCCACCCGTAGATAACGCAATTCGAGACGGATCCAGTGATCGCAGCGCTCTTGAATAGGATCCCGTCCATCCCCCCGGTGGCACCGTCGTCGTTGCACCAGATGATGCAATAGTCGATCAGTATGTCATCGGCCTTACTGACACGAATGCCCTCATCGCTGCTGCCGTATCCGGAGAGCCTGGCAATCTGCATCCAGTCAACTCGGACCCAATCGCCCGCAATCTGGACCGCCTGGTTGCTTGAACCCGAGTAGTCAACCCGGGCTTTGCCGGTGTCCCAGACTCCAGCGTGCCGATTAGCTCCAGCCGTCGTCAGCCAGACGTAGGAGGTGGCGCTGGTTCCATCCACGTTTATGGTGAAGACCTCGTCGTAAGCCGAGTTGTCGGAGATGACCCCCTTCCAGATGTCAGCCCCACCGTTGAGATCGGTGGCCGATTCCCAGCTGGCAAGGGTGGTGTAATCACCTCCACCCCCAGCGATGATCGTCTTCTCGACGACAGCCACTAGATGTGACCCCGGTTGTGGCGTCGGCTCGGCCGGGCGCCGACGAAGTTGCGGGCTGAGGTGCCCAGGTGGCGGTGGCGCCCTTGGTTGGTGCTACTACGAACGGGAAGGGTCGAGTCGTCCTGCTTGTTGGTAATGAACCGTCGGACGTTTCGCCCCTGAGTGGCGGTCCCCCCTGGCACGTCCAGTCGGCGGCGGATCCCAGGGGGGAGGGCGTCGAAGTCGACAAACCACAACCGGGGGAGTCGGTCGATAGTCGAACCGACCTCATCGGGATCCTCTTCAAGCCAGGGTTCGGCTAAGTTCAAGTCGACCGGTTCCGACGGCACCGAGAGGATGCAGAGCCAAGGACTCGGGAAGTCCTCTTCGGCTCCACCTTCAGCGAGCCAGACATCCATCGACTCGGCCCGACCCCAGACGTGGCCGTCGGGAACCATAGCGATGATGTCTCCCCGGGTGTAGCCCACGGCGGGAGGGGTGACAGTTCGATCGATCCGAGTCAGCAAGAGCTGCACGGCCCCCCCAGTCGGTCTAGGAGCCCTCGAAGCTATGGGTCCAGGTGATGGTCAGCGAGTCGGTGGCCTTCTTGTCGAGGGCGGAACCAGTGACAGCTCGGGAGATGGTGTTGCCAGCGACGCCGGCCACGTCGGTAAGCGGGTTCTCGTTGGTGACGACCCACTCATTGATGGCGCCGTTGGTGGCGGTGCCGGCAGCCCAAACCGAGCTGAAAGTAATCACTCGGGCGTTGGCCGGCTTCGTCGAAGTTGGCCCCGAATCATGTGCTGCGTGTGAACCTGAGATGTAGGTCACGATGGCAGCACCGGCTCCGGTCTTCGCTACAGCCGTGGCACCACCGGATCCCAGCCGCATCCCTTGTGGTTCATCGTCGGGTACGCCGATGTCGGCGTACCGCTCCATGATGACCTGATCGCCGTACTCGGTGATCAGGTTCTCGAACTCAACGGACTGCTGGATTCGATCCCACCTGTCCCGAATGACGGCGATACCCCGGCCAAGAATCAGCCCCGAGTCGCTTGTCGGTCGCCCCCGACCAAGGGCAGCCAATACCGCATCCTCGCCGTAGACCATCTCGTTACCCTGCATCGGTTTCCTCCATCAGCTCTCTGACTCGCACCTCAGCCCGGTCTTTCCCTCGGACCTTGTCCAGCTCGTTGCCGGCTGCATCGAGCAGACGATACCACCCGCCCTTACCGGGCTCGATCACGACGGCCCGGTTGCTCGATGGAGTCGGGTTGCTGGTCGTGGTCTCAGGGTAGTTGGCCACTGGTGGCACTGTCTCCAGCGGCACCCCGTAGCGCTCGGCGGTCTCGATGACCTGTTGACGCATCGGACCGAGGTCATCGAGACCAACCCAGTCGGCTCGTTCTCGGGCATTGATGGTGCGATCGGTGGTGGCTACTGCATCATCGAGGCTCCCCATATCCCAGGGGAGCCAGATTGCATCGGCCAGGTCGGCGATATCTCGGGTGTCGATCTCGTGCAACTTCCAAAGAAAGTCGGCATAGGGCTCGATGATCTCGTGCCACCGCACCCAGTAGGCGGCCGCCCGTGCCGGCCCTGGGGGGAACTCGTCAAGCTTGGCATGAATATTCAAGAAGCCGACCCACGGCTGCTTGATGTCCGAGACGTGACCGATCCCGACAATCGAGCGGATGTGGTCGAGCGGCGACCGAACGAGTTGGACAACGATGGTGGGATCGATGTCTGGCAGGAACGGCGCAGCGACATAGCTGCTATCACCATCGAACGGGGCCGACTGCCAGCCGGCCGGGATGGTGCGGCCGTTCGATCCCCAGCTGTTGAAGACTTGCTCGTGGCCGCAGTTCAGACCAGCGTTGGTGAGCAAGGCGGCGACGTACTTGGTGCCCGACCTGCCAGGCGCAGTGACTACGTACTTCATGTGATCTCCTTCCATGGCAGCCCTTCGAGCTGCTCGGTGTCCGCATCCGTGAGGGGGTTCGGTCCATCCGCCGTGAGGATGGATGACCCAAGGTCACTCACGGCTTCGGAGGCTTCAATCTGACTCATCATTGCCCGACCAGCCGCTGCTTCGATCTCGGGATCGGACGTGAGGCAATCGAAGCACAACGACGATCCACCCGGCCCGTATGGGCGAAGCTCTCCGGTGGTCGTCCCGCAGTAATGGCACCCGCTCATGGCTTGGGTCCTAACAGTGCGATGACGGCCCCCCGCTGGGAGGCGTCGAGCTGGAAGCGTTTCGGGAATCGGGTCCGGAAGTCCTCGATCGTCCACAACGACTGGTGGCGCTCGGTGGGCACCTGGTGGTCCTCTTGCATCCACTGCATCGGGGTGACGATGAGGGCCATGCCCCGGATCCGTCGAAGCCACTCGGTGGCGGGCTCCTTGGGCATGTGCTCAATTGAGCTGACACTGAGCACGAGATCATAGTCATTGAGTGAGGGGAGGATCCGCCTCCCACTGTCGACTGGTTCTTCGCTCATCTCCAGGGCGTCACCGATGAACACTTCGTCATAGATCCCCCCGAGCTTGAACTCTTTGACGTAGGGCGACCACATCTCGACGGCATCGACCACCTGGGCTCCGGCGTACTCACGGAGCAGCACCCCGTACTTGCCGTGACCGGGGCCGACGTCGAGAATCTTCTTGGCCCCTGTCTGGCGGACCAGCTGACAGATCAACGGGGCGTTGTAGAGATTGCTGGTTGGCATGGCGCTAGATGCTCCTTGGCGAACCCAGGGGAGCCCAGGTTCGCTTCTGGGGGTTTGGATGCGATAACCACCCCACAAACGCTCAGATCGTCTCCTGGGCGCTCCTGGGGCTGCTAACAGGCTAGGGACTGTTCACGCTTCACGACCTGCTCAGCCGTCGCGCACCAGACAGCCATGTCCTCGCGCCCCATCTCGGCCAAGTCCCTAGCTCGGGCAAGCGACATATGCGAGGCATCGTGCCACCGGTCGACATTGTCGAGCTTCTTGACGCGCTGCTCCCAGGCTTCGACGTTCTCGGGGTCGGCCAGGGAGCCGGCGTAACCGAGCTGCTCAATCAGCCCAGGGGTCGGTGAAGCGATGACGGGGATCCCCAAGCACATGGCCTCTGATGCCACCCGGCCCCATGACTCGTAGCTCGAAGGCACCAACAGGATCCTGGTGCGACCGTAGACCTTCTCGACCATCTCGTGATGGGGGACGTGATCGATCACTTCGACGTTGGGCAGATCGGACAGGTCGATCTGGGTCCCATAGACCCCGGTCACCCCCAGGAACTGGTGGGTGGGCAAGCGCTCGGCCAGGGCCCGGAACACCTCGCCACCCTTGGACAGACCATCCCGGCCGGAGACCTTGTCTCGCTTGCGAAGATTGATCAAGGTGATCTTGTCACCCGGGGTGCCCTCGAAGTCTCTCGGATCGGCAGTCGGTCGAACGATGATCGTCGGCGGGGGAGATGCCAGCTCCTGCCGGACGTAGAACTCGTTCAGCTCAGCGAACATATGGATCGAGTTGGCCACCACCAGATCCGTCCTCGAAGACGGAAGGACAATGGCTTCCTTCGACTCGTCGAAGGTGTTGTGGTGAACGACAGCCACCGGCTTCGAGTTGAACTCCCCGAGCACCGTTGCCCTCGTCGTGTTGTCCAGATGGGCGACGATCAGATCGGCATCCTGAAGGAACGTGAAGATGTCTCGCTTCTTGTTGACGGTGGGCCAAACATTGACCCCGTCGAGCAAGTAAGGAATCCCGGACTGGGCCGACAGCACAACATC
>JAAETH010000072.1 GCA_024228575.1 Actinomycetes bacterium | reverse complement strand
TGATGTGCCGCAGGTGGCTGGTCCAACATCTCGGCGCCAGCTAACGTCCCGACCGTGAAGCGTCTGCCTGGAGCGTGGGTCAAACCGGCTGCATGGCTGGCCACAAGTGTGTTCCTGCTGTTGCTGGCCATCGCAGCGTCGTCTGGTCCGGTCAGCCTCTGGAGCAACCCCCAGCCGACGTTCGAGCCCGGTGGCGGCTCAAACGAACCTGCCGTTGTGGCTCCGGTCGCACCAACCATCGGGCAACAAGGCGGCGGGTCAGGTTCGGTGCTGCTCAACGTTGTCGGCGCCTTGGCCACCGCCGGCCTGATCGGCATCCTCGTGTTTGCCGGCCGCGGTCTGGGACCGTCGATCTGGATTGGTCGTCCCGGCTTCGGCCGGCGCAGACGATCACGGATCGACACACCCCTCCTTCCCGAAGTGGCGCGCCAGCAGCCTGGACTCGATGTCGACGAAGCGGTAGCCGTGTTGAGGAGCGGCATCGCTCGAAATGCGATCGTGGAGTGCTGGATGTACCTCGAGGAACATGCCGCCACACTCGGCCTGCCCCGCACCGATGCCGAGACATCCTCGGAGTACGTCGAACGTGTTGTGGCGAGCTCGTCGGTCGATCCTGCACCCATCTCGGGGTTTGCCGCCATGTACCGCGAGGCGCGATTCTCCGACCACGAGATCGGTGACGCTCACCGTGAGCGCGCAATCATCACCCTGCGTCGTGTGTCTTCGGCGCTGAGCTCCTCAGCCGACGGGCCGAAATGACCCAGAGGAGCCTCGTGTTTGCCGTTGTCGCCTGGCTGGTGTTGTCGGCATCACTGCTGGCGAGCGGGGCCGAGCCGGCGGTGATGGTCCTCGGTGGGATCACAGCGGTGTTCGTGGCCACCGCAGCTGTTGCGATGAGGCTTTTCGGGGCTTGTGGGCGCAGCGTCTGGGCCCGATCGACCGCCCCACGTTCGGCACCCCCTAGGACCGACCCCCGAACGGTCAGGCTGCGCAACGACGCTCGCAGCACCGCTTCCTCGGACTCGGATCGACTACACGCCGTATTGCTCGCTCTCCTCGACGACCGCCTGCTGGCACACCATCAGGTCGACCGGGCAAGGTCTCCCGAAACGGCCAGGCAACTCCTCGGCCCATCACTCACCCGCCTCGTCGACGGGCCAAACCCCAAAACAGCCACACCCCGCGAACTCAAGCGGACCCTCTCCGAAATCGAGGCCTTGTGAACACACCCGATTCGAGTTCGACACCCGACATCGCGACCACGTCACAACTCGCGGAGGAGATCCTGGTCGAGATCGACCGGGCCGTCGTCGGGAAACGATCCCAGCTGACCCTGATTCTGTGCGGCCTCCTCGCCGGTGGCCACGTCCTACTCGAAGACCTGCCAGGCCTCGGGAAAACCCTTGCCGCCCGCTCGTTTGCCCAGACGTTGGGGTTGCAGTTCTCGCGCGCCCAGTTCACGCCCGACCTGCTTCCTGCCGATCTGACGGGCTCATTCATCTTCGATCAGCGCGACTCCGAGTTCGTGTTCCGCCGCGGCCCCCTGTTCACGGGGTTGTTGCTCGCGGACGAGATCAACCGGACACCACCAAAGACCCAGGCCGCCCTTCTGGAGGCCATGCAGGAAGGTCAGGTGACGGTCGAAGGTGAGACCTTTGTGCTCGACCCGCCGTTCCATGTCCTGGCGACAGCCAACCCGGTCGAGTACGAGGGGACCTACCCACTACCCGAGGCCCAACTCGATCGTTTCCTCCTCCGGATCAGCTTCGGGTATCCGTCACCAGAACAGGAATGGGAAGTTCTGTCTCGCCGCATCGTGCGCCGAACAGAAGCCATGCAGCTGCGTCGCATCGTCGATGCGGAGACACTTCGCGGAATGCAGGCCGCGGTGGAGACCGTGACCGTCGACGAGGACGTCGGTCGGTATTGCGTCGACCTGGCCACAGCGACCCGTGTTCACCCCCAGGTGCAGCTGGGTGCATCACCTCGTGGCGCTCTGGCCCTGGTGTTGACAGCCCGCGCCTACGCAGCGATCGCCGGGCGCGACTACGTCATACCCGAGGACGTCAAGTTTGTAGCCAGATCTGCCCTGGCGCACCGCATCTCGATCAAGGCCGAGCTGTGGTTGTCCAATGCCTCTGGCGATTCGGTGGCAGAGGAGATCCTCGCTTCGGTGCCGACACCCACTCCCGAGGGACGCCGGTGACGGCGAGCCCGGCCATAGGTTGGACACCAACCCCCGCTCTCGTGCGTTCGGTCCTCGGCGCCCTGGTCCTCGCCGCAGCGGCCGTGCTGGCCCGCCGACCCGATGTCCTCGTCATCGCGACACCATTGGTCGTCGCCGCTGTCTGGGCCGTTGTCACCCGACCGACGGTGTTGCCAGAAGTCAGCCAGAGTGTGGGGCACCCGACGCTGCACGAGGGCGAGGCCACCACTTGGCGAACAGCGGTCGCAGATCCCCACCGACAGGTCGAGGACCTCGCGGTTGTGTTCGAACCCTCGGCATGGGTCGAACACATCGGGTCGGTCGACACCAGGGTCGTGGCCCTCCACGACGATTCCGACCAAGATCTCGCCATCGCGGTCAGACCGACCCGCTGGGGGCGTCACCGAATCAAGCCGGCCCTCGTCGTCGCGTCGAGCGCCTGGAATGGATACCGCTGGGTACACCGACGAACGAGCGACCCCATCGAACTTCTCGCACTCCCCCGGCCCTACCTGTTCGACGCAGCAAACGAGGTCACCCACGCGCGCGGTCTTGTCGGCAACAGCCGTTCGCCGCGCCCCGGGGCAGGATCCGAGTTCGAAGGGGTACGCACGTTCGCACCCGGAGACAGGCTGCGCCGCATCCACTGGCCCGAATCGCTGCGCACCGGAACCCTCCATGTCACCACCAGCTGGGCAGATGAGGACCAGTCGGTATTGCTGTTGGTCGACGCGTTCGACGAGATTGGGCACAGCGGTGGCGTCGACGGCTTCGCGTCCAGCCTCGACATAGCGACCCGTGCTGCCGCGGCGATGGCCGAGTTCCACACCAAACAAGGCGACCGCGTGGCCCTGGTCACGGTCGGCGGGCTGGGTGCCCGACGTCTGGCGCCCCGCTCTGGGTACCCACATCTTCGACGGCTGCTGCAGGTGCTGGCCGAGATCGAACCCGTCAACGCACCATACGACGACGGCCGAATGCCTGGCCATGTCGAGGCCGGAGCGCGCGTGGTCGCATTCTCGCCATTGTTGTCGCCGGCCACGCTCAGGCGCCTCACCACCCTCGCCGGCCGCGGCTTCAGCGTGGTCGCCATCGACTGCTTCCCGCCCGACATCACGATCTCGGATCCTGGTGACCCATACGCACAGATCGCCTGGAGGATCGAACTCCTGAAACGAGAACGGCACCTCAGAGCGATCCGGGCAACGGGTGTCCCGGTCGTCGCGTGGAACGGAAGGGGAAGTCTCGACCTCGTCTTGGGTGGGCCCCGCCGTGCCCACTCACGCCGGGTACGGTTTCCATGAGCGCAAACCTGTCCACCGGCGCCATCTCCCCGACGTTCGGACACGATCAGGCTCTTCTGAGGGCTGCAATCGTCGTCGGTGGCATGTTCTGCCTCCTGATCATCCGGGTGGCGTCCACCAACAACCCAATCGTCGCTATCGAGGTCGCGATATTGCTCGGAACCCTGCTCAGTGCAGCGGCGCCAGACAGCCACGTCGGCCTTCTGGTCACCCTTTTCATCGTCGTCGACTGGATCACCAGTGTCGAAGGTCGCACCTCGCCGTGGGCAATGGCTGTCGCTGCGTCGCTGGCGCTGTTCCACACGTCGATGGCGGCATCGAGCATCGCTCCGCGCGCACGGACATGGACCCCGGCGATGCGAAGACGGTGGGCGGGTCGTCTGCTGGTCGCCGCGGCAGCGGGTGTTGCGACATGGCTCGTGGTGGTGCTAATTCAACACCTCAGCCTCGGCACAAACCACATGGTCGTCACAACCGGCCTCTTGACGCTGGCGGTCGCGGCGTCGAGAGTCGGTCCATCGCGCCGTCTTGGCCCCAACGACGATGTCAGGCCTTGATGCGCGCCACGATTTCGTCCACGACAACATCGGCACACTCTGCGATGGTTCCAGATGTGGTGTCGATACGGATCTCGGGTGAAGCGGGCGCCTCGTAGGGCGCCGAGATACCCGAGAATTCGGGAATCTCTCCGGCGCGGGCCTTCGCATACAACCCTTTGACGTCGCGCTGCTCACAGATCTCGAGGGGTGTGTCGACGAATACTTCGACAAATCGTCCCTGGGGGTGGAGCTCGCGAACACCGTCTCGGTCTCGCTGATACGGCGAGATGAACGAGCTGAGAACCACAACTCCTGCATCGGTCATGAGGTGGCACACCTCACCGATGCGACGGATGTTCTCCTCACGATCTGCGGGCGAGAAGCCCAGATCGCGGTTCAGTCCGAAACGCACATTGTCGCCATCGAGTACGTAGGCGAGAACACCACGTCGAACCAGAGCCTCCTCGACGGCAAACGCCAAGGTCGACTTGCCGGATCCGGACAAGCCGGTGAACCAGACCGTTAGAGCATCGTGGCCGAGCAGCCCAACCCGGGCACCACCTTCCAGGCGACCCTCGGCGCGCACGATGTTTTGCGACACGGGCTCGTTCATGACAACGGCGCCGCCGACAGAAGGCCTCGTCCGTCGAGAATGGCGAAGATTCGTTTCACACACGACTCGAGGCTCTCGACACTGTTGTCGAGCACGAGGTCGGCGTCGGTGGGTCGGTCGTAGGAGGCCGACACACCGGGGAACATGGGAATCTCGCCGCGGTCGGCGGCCTCGTACAACCCGGCGTCGTCGCGTTCGCGACAGACGTCGACGGGTGTGTCGAGGAACACCTCGACGAAACGGTCGTCTCCGATGAGCTCCTTGGCCCGCTCGCGTGCCTCGGACTTCGGTGCGACGAGCGAAGCGATGGCGATCAGACCCTGGCTGTTCACCAGGCGGGCGACCTCTGCGGTACGGCGAACGTTCTCGGAGCGCTCCTGGGTGGCGAAACCGAGGTCGCGAGAGATCCCGAGGCGCATGTTGGAACCATCGAGACGAACGATCGCCCTACCCCGGTCGAACATGGTTCGTTCGAGCGCCTTTCCAAGCGTCGACTTGCCTGCACCGGTGAGGCCGGTGATGAAGATCGTGCACGGACGTTGTCCGTAGCGAATAGAGCGCTCGGCGTCCTGAACTTCGGAGACCGCACGGATCACTCGAGCGTCGACCTTGCTCTCCCAAGCGCCGGCTGCAGAACGGATCATGCCCGCACCCACCGTGGCATTGGTCAGGCGATCGATGACGATGAAAGAGCCGGTCTGACGATTGACCGTGTACGGATCGAAGAGCAGTTCGGTGTCAGCGCTCAGCGTCACCCTGGCGATGTCGTTCAGGTCGAGCGACGTTGCAGGCGCCTTGGCGAGGGTGTTGATATCGACCCTCTCGTGGATGGCCGAGATCCTGGCGTTCACACGCCGATTCCCCTGCTGGACTATGTACTCCTTGGTGAAATCGAGTCCACTCTCCGACATCCACACCACCATGGCGTCGACCTCATTGGACCGCTGCAGCGGGTCGGCCGGCGACACGAGAACATCACCACGAGAGATATCGACCTCTTCTGCTGTGGTGATGGTGACCGCCTGGCCTGGACCGGCGACGTCGAGATCGCCGTCGAAGGTGAAGATGCGCTCGACCGTGGTCCTGATGCCCGACGGTTGAACGCGGACCTCGTCGCCGGGATGGATCAGGCCGGCAGAAATGGTGCCGGCAAACCCACGGAAATTGAGGTTCGGACGAGAGACCATCTGGACGGGGAACCGGAAACGGTCGAGATCTCGGCCCGACTCGACGTCGACGGTCTCGAGGAACTGCATCATCGTCGGGCCGTCATACCAGTCGAGGTTGTCGCCCTTGTCGACCACATTGTCGCCGAGAAGTGCCGACATGGGCATGAAGGTCGGATCGTGGATGCCGAGCTGGTCGGCAATCGCCGTGTAGTCGGCGACGATCTCGTCGAAACGATCCTGCGAGTAGTCGGCGAGATCCATCTTGTTGATCGCAACGGCCACGTTGTCGATGCCGAGAAGTGATGCGATGTAGCTGTGCCGCTTGGTCTGGGCGAGGACCCCGTGGCGCGCGTCGATCAAGATGATGGCGAGGTCACAAGTCGACGCACCCGTGACCATGTTTCGGGTGTACTGCTCGTGGCCCGGAGTGTCGGCGATGATGAACTTGCGCTTCGCCGTCGAGAAGTAGCGGTATGCAACATCGATGGTGATGCCCTGCTCGCGCTCGGCCTTCAAGCCGTCGGTGAGAAGTGCCAGGTCGAGGTGGTCGCCGGCGTTGCCAACGGAATCGTTGTCCTTGTGCAGGGCGGCAAGCTGGTCCTCGTAGACCATCTTCGAATCGTGGAGGAGCCGCCCGATGAGCGTCGATTTCCCGTCGTCGACCGAACCACAGGTCAGGAACCGGAGGAGATCCTTGCGCTCGTGTTCGGCCAGGTAGGCGTCGATATCGGTTGCGATGAGATCGGACTGATGACTCATTAGAAATACCCCTCGCGCTTCTTCTCTTCCATCGATCCCGATTGGTCGTAGTCGATCACACGGCCCTCGCGTTCGGAGCGGGTTGCCAGGAGCATCTCCTGGATGATCTCTGGCAGGTTGTCCGCGGTCGATTCGACCGCACCGGACAGCGGATAACAGCCAAGGGTGCGGAAGCGGATGGACCGCATCTCTGGCACCTCACCCTCTTCGAAGACGAAACGATCGTCGTCGACCATGATGATGACACCATCGCGCTCGACCACCGGCCGCATCTTCGAATAGTAGAGCGGAACGATCTCGATGTCCTCGAGCAGGATGTACTGCCAGATGTCGAGCTCGGTCCAGTTGCTGAGCGGGAATACACGGATCGACTCGCCCTTGTGAACCCGACCGTTGTACTGGTTCCAGAGTTCGGGGCGTTGGTTCTTGGGGTCCCAGCGGTGGAACTTGTCGCGGAAGCTGAAGACACGCTCCTTGGCGCGGCTCTTCTCCTCGTCGCGACGAGCACCCCCGAACGCCGCGTCGTAGCCGCCGGCATCCAGAGCCTGCTTGAGCGCCTGGGTCTTCATGATGTCGGTGTAGTTCTTCGAACCGTGATCGAAGGGATTGATGCCCAGCTCGATTCCCTCCGGGTTCGTATGACTGATCAGCTTGAAGCCGACCTCCTCGGCCATACGATCGCGGAACTCGATCATCTCGTGGAACTTCCACGTCGTGTTGACGTGAAGGAGCGGGAAGGGAAGTGGTCCAGGAGCAAAGGCCTTTCGGGCCAGATGCAACATCACCGACGAGTCCTTGCCGATGCTGTACATCATCACAGGGTTCTCGAACTGGGCGACGACCTCACGCATCACGTGGATCGACTCGGCTTCGAGTTGTTTCAGGTGGGTCAATCGCTCGGGCGCAATGGTCGCGTCGGGAGCGTCTTTGGTGGTGTCAGCCATCATCACTCTTCCTCAGTCGTCAAATGTGTACCCCCTGATTAGGCATCGCGTGGATCACTCGCAAAGATCTTGGTTGTCCGCCACCGGGGGAACGATGACAGGTGCCATCGGACCAACGCATCAGACCGGTCGCGGTGACACCACATCGTGACAAAAGGAGTGCCTGAGCGCTCGCCGACACGTCTCGGCATCTCACTTCAACCCAGGCGCGACGTTGTCGGGTTCCTCGGGCCCTGTGCAGCAAGCGGCTCACCGGGGCTGAACAATGCCGTTGCGAGATGATCCTCTGCGGATCGACGGTTCGCCGACCACTCGAAGAAGCCGGTCAGCGTCATCGCTGCGAGGGCGATAATGCCCATGAGGAACAGGACCGGCCGCAGACCGAAGGCTTCTGCGAGCAAGCCCAGCGGGGCGGCCGCCATGCCAAACGCAGCGAACGAGAGCTGCATCAGCGATTGGACACGCCCGTGGTGTGTCTCGAGCGAGTCGCCGAGCGCAATGCCCCCGGCCAGAGACTGGAAGCCGGTAGCTGCCGCTCCGATCAGGACGGTGACAAACATGGCCACGCCGAGGTTCGGTGCAACGCCAAGCAATGCCACGGTTGCACCGAAGCCGAACCCGCAGAGGATGAACCACCGTCGAGCCTTTGGAGAATCGGCGATGCCAGCGATGGGGATCGCTGCTGCAACGGCCCCGATCGAGCTTGCGGAGCTCATGTACCCAACCCACGTGTCGTCCTTGCCAAACTCGCCCTCGACCAGTGCAGGCATGAACGACACATAGTTGAATGCGACCATGACGACCACAAACATGGTCAGCAGCAGTCGCCTCAGGCTGGGCACCGACGCCACATATCGAACCCCCTCGGCGATGTCCTGGAATGGGTTCTTGCGCGAGTTGCCTGTCGGATCGGGGTCGGGCAGGCGCAACACCAACACGAAGCTGCACACCGCGAAGAGCGCACCCACGAGGTAGGCACCACCGATGCCGATCAGCGCCACACCAGCGAGGGCACCAGCGAACGAGGGCGCAACCACGCGCGACGAATTCATGCCAAGCATCGACAACGACACGGCGTTGCCGATCCGTTCGCGGCCGACCAGCTGGGCCGCGAAAGTTACTCGTGCGGGCCCGGTGAGCCCGAACATGATGCCCTGGACCAGGCTCGACAGCGGCAGCATCCAGAACTCGACCACATCGAGCAGAACCACGACACCCATGAACACCGCCACCAGGGTCAGGACAGCCTGGCCGAACAGCAGCAAGGTTCGCTTGCGCATTCGGTCCGATGCGACCCCGCCAAGGGGTGTGGCGATGAGCATCGCGAAACCAAAGGCGAGGTAGACGATGCCCAGTGCACCCTCGCGCTCGGTGAGGTCCCAGGCCAGCAGGCCCCGCAGCAGGAACTGCATCTGCACCGACATGTACGAGAAGATGCTGCCGATCCACAACAGACGGAACGCAGGTATCGACAGCGACGCGAACGAGCCGGTCGGCCCAGCGCTCACCTCGTCCTCTGCTGCATCTGACGACATAGTTAGATTCTCTAACGTACCGGGCTACCCGTATCGCTCCTGTATTGGTGACCATATTCACGTGGGTATCATTCCCCCGTGGCCTCGGATCGATACCTGACGTTCACCCGTGCCGAGTGGGCCGAGTTGAGGGCGAACACACCCCTGACCCTCGCAGAGGACGACCTCGATCGGCTGTCAGGGCTGAACGATCCGGTCGACCTCGAGGAGGTCGAGATGGTCCATCTGCCCATCGGCCGGCTGCTCAACCTCGAACACTCGGCCAACGCGGCACTGCGCCACTCGACGTCTCAGTTCCTAGGCGCACCGGTACCCGCCGTGCCCTATGTCATCGGCGTCGCCGGGTCCGTCGCCGCCGGCAAGAGCACGTTCGCGCGAATCTTGCGGGCCCTGTTGGCTCGCTGGCCAGAACACCCACGCGTCGAGCTGGTCACCACCGACGGCTTCCTGCACCCCAACGCCACACTCGAGCAGCGCGGCCTGATGGAACGCAAAGGGTTCCCCGAGAGCTACGACACCGCCGCCCTGCTCGAGTTCCTTCAGCTGGTCAAGAGCGGGGTCGGGCACATCGAGGTTCCCACCTACAGCCATGTGGTCTACGACGTCGTCGACGACGTGAAGAGCATCATCAAGCAGCCCGACATAGTCATCGTCGAGGGCCTCAACGTGCTGCAGGTCGGTACCGAGGCGGCCGACTTCGTCAGCGACTACTTCGATTTCTCCATCTACCTGGACGCCGACGTGGAAGATATCGAGCGTTGGTATGTCGACCGGTTCCTCGCCCTTCGCGAGACCGTGTTTCGCGATCCGCAGAGCTACTTTGCCAAGTACGCCCACCTGAACGACGACGAGGCGCGAGCGACGGCCACGTCGATCTGGGATCGGATCAACGGCATCAACCTTCGCGACCACATCGCCCCCACACGCGAACGGGCGTCGTTGATCCTGCACAAGGCGGCCGACCACCGCATCGACGAGGTCAACCTGCTGCGCCGGTGAACCCTTCCGGTACCCGCCAGAGAAACGCGCGGCAAACGGCCTGCGTGGCCGGGGAACGCACTATCAGTGGTCGGTACCGGGGATCTGGATATGACTCTCGATCGTTCTCAAGGCGAGGCTGAGCAGGAGCGTCAAGATGACGTACAGCACAGCCAGGATGAAGAATGTCTCGCGCACCCTGAACGACGAACCCTGATAGATACGGGCCTCGTAGGTCATCTCGGCTGCGGCGATGACCGACACAAGCGAGGTGTCCTTCATCAGCGAGATGAGGTCGTTGCCCAACGCAGGAAAGGTATTGCGGAACGCTTGAGGCAAGGTGACCTGCCTCAGAACCGTTCTGCGTCTGAGCCCCAGGGCCATACCTGCCTCGATCTGACCCTTTGGCACCGACTGAACCCCGGCCCTGACCACCTCGGCGATGAACGCGGCGTAGAACAGCGACAGAGCCACACCACCGCGCCAGGCATTCGGAGCCAGATCTCGGGTGCGGTGGTCGGTGCCGAACACCCAGTTGAACAAGTCCACGAACCACGGCGCCAAAACGAAGGCGATCAGGAAGATGAACACCAGCATCGGGATGCCACGGATCAGTTCTATGTAGACCTGAGCCGCTGACGAGAAGGCGACGTTCTTGCTGACCCTGGCGAGCCCGATCAGTACCCCGAGCACCATCGACACCACGAACGCGCCGACCGTGAGCAACAAGGTCAGCTTGAGCCCGGGGAGGATCTCGACCAGTGCTTCCTGGTACGCCTCGCTGAACACGACGCTGAGAGCCATCCATCCGATGATGGCCCCCATGCCGAGGAGCCACCATGGGAAGGTCTGGACGTCGAATCCCGACCGCGAAGACACACCTCCGTCGGGTGTGTCTTCAGCGATCGGGATCGGGATCGGGTCGGGCATTGGTTTGTTGCCTATCTAGGTGAACCCACCGGGTTCAGACACCGCCGATGGCCTATTCGATGTCGTCGGAGGTGACGGTGAAGCTGGTTCCGAAGAACTTGCGCCCGATCTCGTCGAGGAAACCAGAAGTGGCCATCTCGGCGAGCGCGGCATTGACCGGCTCGACCAGGTCGCTGCCCAGCTCGAAGATGAAACCAAGCGGATCGCTCTGGAGTCCCTCGTCGATGGTGGTGACCTTGTCGGCGTTCTCGCCGATGTAGCCCAGACCGGCTGCGTCGTCGATGATGACCGCGTCGACATCGCCGGCGATGAGAGCCTGCACGGCAAGCCCGAACTGGTCGTATGCATCGATGCGGTCGTCGCCGCCCAGAAGCTCTTCGGCGAGCTCGAAGTTGGTCGTTCCGACCTGGGTCCCGACGATGGCGTCGCCATTGACGACATCGTCGACCGATGCGAACCGGTCGTCGTCGAGGCCGACGATGAACTTCTGCTGCACGGTCATGTAGGCGTTCGAGAAGTCGAGGACTTCCTTGCGATCGTCGGTGATCGAGATGCCGTCTGCGGCGGTGTCGATCTCGCCCTGCGCTACCTGGTCGAGCACGTCGGGCCAGCCGGCGACGACAAACTCGACTTCACAGTTCAGCAGGCGGCAGATCTCGCGCCACGCATCGTAGTCCCAGCCCTGACCCTCGGTCTCGCCCGCAGGCACATAGTTGAACGGCAGGTATGCGTTCTCGACACCGACGCTGACTGCGCGCCCGCCGAGGTCGGGCAACCCGGAGTCGTCTGCATCTGCGTCCGCGTCTGCAGCGGCGGCGGCAACGGTGGTCTCCGACGATTCCGAATCGCTGTCGCCACAAGCCGCAGCGACCATTCCCAGCGCCAACAGCAGCGCCAGCAGCTTCAAGAAGCCTCTTGTCTTCATGATGTTTCCCTCCATCAGATCTCGCCGAGTTGCTCAAGGCGGACCGTGGGAGTGTAGACGGCCCTGCTTCGCTACGCTCCACTTCCCATGAGCAGCCCGATCTTCCCAATCGTTTCGGTGTCCGGAGACGCAAGAGCGCGAGGCCTCCAGCACGGTCGCCAACTGGGCGAGCAGATCCGCTCGTGTGTCGACATCTACCGCAGCGCCTTCGGCCTGCCAGACGCCGAAGTAGAGCTCAGGTCGGCCCATTTCGAGGGTGTGACCCGATCCTGGCACCCCGAACTCGCTTCAGAGATCGACGCCATCGCAGAGGGTGCGGGCCAGCCCGGCTACTGGATATGGGCCCTCAACGCGCGCAGCGAGATCATGTCGTACACGGGAGCCGAGGCCTGCGAGTGCACTTCTGTCTGGAGTCCCTCACTCAGCACCCTCGCCCAGAATTGGGACTGGATGGAGTCGCTCGAACCCCTCACCGTCATTCTCGACGCCGTGCACGAGGACGGGCATCACCTCGTCACCGTCACCGAACCCGGAATTGTGGGCAAGGTCGGACAGTCGAGCGCCGGCGTCGCTGTCGGCCTCAACTTCCTCTACTCGCCCGAGTCTCTCGATGGTGTCCCCGTGCACGTCCTCCTGCGGGCACTGCTCGACGCCCGTTCGCCCGATGACGCCGAACTATTGCTGGCAACGGTCGGTTCGGGCCGATCCGCCCACGTGTTCTACGGCACAGCGTCCGGCATGGGTTCGAGCATCGAATACACCGGCGCCCAAACCCTCAGAGCCGACTCCGACACCGCACCGTTGCTACACACAAATCACTTCCTGCGTACCGATATCGATCCGGGCACCGTTGGCCCCAACAGCCGGACGCGTCACAAGCGCGCTTCGGCCATCCTCGACCGCGACGGCGTCGACGACCTCGCCGCGGTCACGGCGTTGTTGGACGACTGCGACGGCAGCGAGTTCCCGATCTGTCGTGTGTATGCCCCATCTGCGGGTCTCCCTGGGGCCAACGTCGGCACCGTGTGTGCGATCATCATGCGGGTGGGCGACGGCGAGATGGATATCCGCCGCGGCCCCGACCCCGCAGGCACCTGGCAGACCGTGACGGCGACCCAGCACTAGGAATCAGGTACAGGGAGGCACACCAAATTGTCGAGGAAATCACCCAGGCGCAAGCCGAGTTCGTCGTGCCCGTGTGGCACCGGTGAAACGTTCAACTCGTGCTGCGGCCCCTTGCTGCGCCGACAGAAGGAACCCGAGACCGCCGAGCAGCTCATGCGCTCACGGTACGCGGCGTTCGTGAAACGCAACGCGGCCTACCTCGTCTACTCGTGGCTCCCCGAAACCCAACCACCCGACGTCGGGGAGCTGCCCATGGAGGGTTGGGCACCGCTCGAGATTCTCTCCACAATAGATGGTGGCCCAGACGACGAGGTCGGGGTCGTCGAGTTTCGTACCGCCTACATCCACGCCGACCACGACCATCCCGTACACGAGGCCGGACAGTTCGTGCGCCACGAAGGGCGCTGGGTCTACTCGGGCGGGGCAGAACCGTCCTGAGACTGCGTCACGACAGTGGCGCAATCTCGAGGTACTCGGCCAGCTTCTCGTCCGCCCTGTCGCCGAACAACATCGTGCTGACTTCGGCGAGCCCTTCCGAACCACGAATCTCGGAGTCGCGAACCACGAGATCGATCTTTGATCTGCGCCGCATGAAGTCCTCGAGTTTCGTCACCATCTCGTTGCGGGCGGCCAGGTGCAGCTCGACACGCAGATAATCGGCGTTGTCCATGACGTCGACCCCCATGTTCGGGTCCTGCTCGATCAGGTCGAGCATCTGGAACGCTCGACGACCATAACGCCGCCACAACCTCTCGGACAGCGGCTCGATATCGGGCTTGGGGCGCAGGTCGTCGAGCTGCATCAGGCGAGCCCGCCGGAAGTATTCTTCTCTGGTAGCGGCTGCCGGTTCGCCGTACCAGTGCTGCCGGTCCTTTTCGAGGGGAAGGCCGAGGCGTTCGACAGCCTTGGCGACCTCCTCGCCGACGTTCAGGCAATCGGTCAGCTTGCCGCCCAAGACGGTGACAACCTTGCGCTTGCGGCTGACCTCGACCTCGTGTTTGCGCGAAAGTTTGGTCCAGTCGACCTGCCTGCGATCGCCACCTCCCGCCTTGACCACCAACGGCCGCACACCGCAGCGTTCGGCGATGACATCCGACGCGGTCAGTGGCGATTCGAGGTCGAGACGCGCATTGATCTGGTCGAGAAGGAACTGGCGATCATCTGGGGTCACCTCGGTGAACGCCGAGTCGACCCGAGTGTCGGTGGTACCAATAACCGAACACCGGCCCATCGGGATGACGTAGAACAGCCGCCCCGTGTCGTCGAAGAAGGCCAGAACCCGGTTGCCGTTCGTCAACTTCGGAACGATCAGGTGTATGCCCTTCGAGTACACGATGCGGTGCCTGGTCTCCACGTCCCAGCGGGCGTTCAACTCGTCGACGAACGGTCCGGCCGCGTTGACGATGGTGTTCGCCGTGCAACCCAGCACGGCGGGGCGGCCGTCTTCGTCGAGATTGTCGAGGTCGTGGAATGTCGCCTGCCATCGAGACCCGTCGAAGTGAGCGTCGACCAGCTCGACGTAGTTCGCTGCCGCCGCCCCCACGTCCATGGCAGACCGGACGAAGCTGAACACAAATCGCGAGTCGTTGTCGGCGAGGTATGCGTCGAAGTATTCGATGCCGCCCGATAGTTCGGTCGTGTCGACGACGGGTTCTGTCGTCTCGATGCGCCTCGAGCTGAGCAGCCTTGGTCGCGGTGTTCGGAAACTCCCGATCGCCCAGTAGCCGAGCGCGCCCATGAAGGCGAATTTCGGCGAGTACTTGCCCTCGTTCTCGAGCGAGGCGAGGAATCCGATGGGTTTCACATTGTCTGGGTAGGCCTTCAACAACCGGTTCCGCGACATACACAACTTGCGGACCAGGATCATCTCGTAGCTCTCGAGATACTTGAAGCCGCCCCACACCAGGTTGGAGGACTCCTGGCTCGTGAACGCCCCGAAGTCGCCCCTGTCGACGACGGCGACCGACGCTCCCCTACCCGCCAGCACGGCGGCCGAGACAGCACCGTTGATACCTCCGCCCACGATCAGTACGTCGAAATGCCCACCGTCGATTCGATCGAGGTTCCGCCTCCGTAGCGACATCGGTCTCGGGGCCACGGACTGTCTGGCATCGGGGGCTGACACCTCCCCAACTGTACCGACGTCGACCACATGCTTGACTGGTGCGATGGACTTCAACGGCAAGATCGCGGTCATCACCGGAGCGGGCAGCGGGATGGGCCGCGACATGGCCCTGTTGTTGGCCTCCGCCGGATGTCATCTGGCGCTGGCCGACATCGACGCCGCATCGGTCGAGGCGACCGCAAAACAGTGTCGCTCCATCGATGGCGAGCTCACCGTCACCGCCCATACATGCGATGTCTCGGACGAAACCTCGGTCCTGGGGTGGCGAGACGACGTCATCGGCGAACACGCCACCGACCACGTCAACCTGGTGTTCAACAACGCCGGCATCGGTGGTGGCGGCAGCTTCATCGAACACCCACGAGAGGACTGGGATCGCACCTTTGGTGTGTGCTGGTTCGGTGTCTACTACTGCTCGCGTGCCTTCGTGCCGCTCCTGGTGGCTTCCGAGGAGGGCCACCTGATCAACACGAGCAGCGTGAACGGTTTCTGGGCATCGCTCGGGGCGTCGCGGCCCCACACCGCCTACAGCGCAGCGAAGTTCGCGGTGAAGGGGTTCACCGAGGCGCTCATCAGCGACTTTGCCAAGAACGCGCCCCATGTGAAGGCTTCCGTGGTCATGCCCGGCCATATCGGTACCGCCATCACCCACAACTCGACGAAGGTGCTCGGCCACGCGATCAGCGACGATGTTCACGCACTCTCGAACTATTTCGTCGACCACGCGCCGACCACCAGCGAGGAGGCTGCACGCATCATCCTCGATGGCGTGCAGTCACGGCACTGGCGAATCCTCGTCGGTGAAGACGCCGAGACGCTCGACGAGATGGTCAGGGCAGCTCCCGAGGACGCATACGAGGCCGGGTTCCTCGTGCAGGTGTTCGAAGCCGGCGCCATGGGGAACCTTCTGGCAGATCCACGAAATCCACAGCCCTAGGTGCACGCGCGGAAGTCGTGTGGCTGTCGGGTTCGGGTGCGGTGAAGGAACACCGGTGGTGGGTGCTGAGGGGTTCCTCGGCTGCAGGCTTGGCAACGATGAGCCGGGCCTGCTTGCACGATCCCCCATCGGCCGACGAGCGCTCTGGGCGTTCGATTCACCGCCTCTTCGGGCTGTGTGCGAAAGCCTACTCAGGCGATGGGGCAACCGTACCGACCGCGGCGGACACGGACCGAGCTCTGCACCACTGTCGGCGGTGACAGCCCTGCGGTGGGTGACCTTCACACCTCCGCTGACGCGTGGGCCGCTCAAACTTCGGCACGTGCTGGACCCGGTTCGGCGATGTACAACTTCCGCGAGCGTGCAATAGGTAGACGAGGTGTATCAGAGGTGTTGTGCGATGGCTTCGGCTGCAGAGGCAACACCCGAACCACCGAGCGGTGCGTCCATCGACTTGAGCGCGGCCTCGATTGTTGCGAGTGCGCCCAGAACGACCGGCGGGTTCGTGTGACCCATGTGCCCGATGCGAAACGAATGGCTCGCACGATCTCCGATGCCCACCCCGAGGACAACACCGGCTCCGTGTTCGCAGCGGTGTCTCAGTTCGTCGGCATCGATGTTGTTGGTGAGCACGGTGGTGACCGAGTGGGCACGCTCGGATGGTTCTGTGACGTAGAAGTCGATGCCGCCGGGAGCTGACCATGTGGCCACGGCGGCGTGCACGGTGCCGGCCAGCACCGCGTGCCGGCTCCAGACGTTCTCGATCCCCTCTTCGGCGATCATGCGCAGAGATTCCTGCATGCCGAACAAGTGAGAAACCGGAGGTGTACCCCCATATTTTGAATAGACGGGTCCATCGGCCATGCGCGCGGTCCAATCGAAGTAGCCGACACGTAGGCCGGCGGTCTCGTAGGCATCAACAGCGCGCTGACCCGCCCACACAAAACCGAGGCCCGGTGGGACCATCAGTCCCTTCTGGCTGGCGCCCACCGTCAGATCGATACCCCATTCATCCATCTCGTAAGGCATACAGCCGAGGGACGCGATGCAGTCGACCATCAACAGGGTCGGGTGGCCCGCGTCGTCGATGGCACGACGAATCGCCGGCAGATCGTTCACCGCAGACGATGCGGTGTCTGCGTGAACCATCAAGATGGCCTTGATCTTGTGTTGGGCATCGGCTGAGAGTCGTTCGGTGACTGCCGCAGGGTCGACTCCGCGACCGGCCTCGGAGTCGAGCACCTCGACCTCGACTCCAGACGCCTCGGCGAGGTATCCCCAGATAGCCGCAAACCGGCCACAATCAAGCACCAGGACCTTCTCGCCACGCGACAGGGTGTTGCAGATGGCCATCTGCCACGCCGAGTGGCCATTTCCGATCGTGCAGAACGCATGGCCGGAAGTTCGGGCGATCGAGGGCAGCTCGGCGAGAACCTCGGCGCTCACGTCGACGAGCTCGCCTGCATAGATATTGGGCATCGCTCGATCCATCGCAAGACGGACACGTTCTGGCACGATGGACGGGCCGGGGATCGGTACCAGCAGGGGACCGTTTCGCAGAGACATCCGCCAGAAGTTAGCGGATCAGAGGATCAGCGCGTGCACACCTGTCGGGTGTGTGGCAGAACCCAACCAGCGGCGAACCCAAGGGGCTCGAGAAGGGTATCCCCTATCGACCGAGGAATCGGCTGAGGAAACCTCCGCCGCCTTGGCCTGGTCCACAATCACAACGTTCGTCGGCGGGCACGTCGGCGAGCACCTGCTCGACGTGGGCACCACAACCGGCCCACGACGGACGCCCACAGCTTCTACACGTTGTCCTTCGGCACATGCCAACCAGCCTAACGTCCGATTGTCCGTACAACACTTCCCTGAGGTGGGACCGATACGGCGCGGCCCAACACCCGACGCCGGCCGGGATCAGCCATGTGGTTGCGAAGACAAGACCACGTCGAACGAGAGCAACTCGGCACCCGAGGAGACCGGAGGCCCCTGCTGGCCGGCTCCTTCAGCGCCACGGTGGCCGTGCTGGAAGTTCTCGCTGTTCACCCAGTTGTCGAACGCTTCATCGGTCTCCCAACGGGTCACGACGTAGTACCGGCGCTCGTTTTCGCCACTCGGACGCAGTAGTTCGAAGCCCAGGAATCCGGGCTCCTGGTCGACGGTGCCGAGACGTTTGGCGAACATCTGCTCGATGCGCTCGCCCATACCTTCGGGAACCTCGATCGCATTGATACGCACGACTGCCATGCGCCCAATGTAGCGGGGCGGGTTCCGTTCACATACTGTGTCGAGCGGAGCCACAACACAACCTTCGATGTGTTTACCACCGACGAGAGGATCGTCCTCACAGACCTTCTGAAGTGCATGGCCAGGCCGACGAACAACACACTGGGCCCACCGGATCTGCCACACAGGAGTGGTCCGATCGGCCGGGCGACAGCCAGATCCGAGGACAAACGATGACCGACACCCTTCTACGAGGGCCGCTCCCCGCCATTGGCGCGGTGGCCAGATGGGTCAGGGGGCACTCGGTCGAAGGCCTCCCACGTGCCCGCACCTCTCCCGCAGCGGCGCTGAAGTGGTGGTCCGACGAGTACCTGCTCCAGGTCGAGATGGCATCGAGCCGAATGCGTGTCCCAGACGGATCGTTCCGCCGCCGCCTTCGCAGCGAGTTGAGCGAGACGATCGACATGTTTGCCGAGCGCGGCTGGTTCGACAATCCGCGTTCGTATCACGGCAAACCCGACGCGGTCGTCAAGGACCTGTCGATCACACCTGCCCGATCGATGAGCTACGACTTCGAACACGTCACTTTCACGAGCACGTACAAGCCGTGGAAGGGTGAACCCGGCGCCGATCGTTGGGCACAATACAAGCCGATCCAGACCGGCCACTGCTACATGATGCGCCACCATGGGCGGCCGCGACCGTGGATGGTCCTGGTGAACGGCTACCGCACGGGCAATCCCGCAATCGACTTCGCCAGCTTCCGGGCCAAACACCTGCACGAACACCACGGTCTGAACGTCATCACGGTGGTTCTGCCGCTGCACGGTCCACGAGCCATCGGACGCAGCGGTAGTCGCGTGTTACACGCCGGGGCGTTGAACACGATCCACACCCTCGCCCACGGAACGTGGGACATCCGCAAGATCATCAACTGGTTGCGCGTCGAACACGACGCGCCCTCCGTCGGGATATCGGGCATCTCCCTTGGCGGCTACATGGCATCGATGGTCGCGGGCCTCGAGGACGGTCTGGCGTGTGTCATCGCCGGCGTACCCGAGAGCGATCTGGTCCGGGGTCTGCGCCGCCAGATGGCTCCCCTGCTCCCCCCGTTCTACGAGCAGTGGGGCCTGTCTTGGGACTCCCTCGGCCAAGCGCTCGGCGTCGTCTCACCCCTGAGCTTCGACTGCAAGGTCCCACACGACAGGCGATACATATACGCGGGCCTCCTCGACCGGTGGGTACGTCCGGGCAACGTTCACACACTCTGGAAACACTGGGACGAACCCAGCATCCACTGGTATCAGGGTTCACACATGTCGTTTGTGTTCGAGAAGTCGGTACATCGTTACGTCGACGACGCTGTCGAAGAGTCGTTCGGGAAGTTCTAGACGCGGTCGGGGTCGCCCAGGACCGCGAGGCGGTGACGGATGACCTTGCCAGTCGTGGTCATCGGCAACGTTTCGACGATCCTGATCTCGCGCGGAACCATGAAGGCCTGCAGTTCGGACCTCACCTCGGCGAGAAGGGCATCGACGTCGACGGTGTGACCGAACGCCGACACAACGAACGCCACCACGCGTTGTCCGTAGTCGTCGTCGGGGACACCAACTACCGCCACTGCGTCGATGCCCGGCTGGCGCTCGAACGCCTCCTCGACACGACATGGGAAGACGTTCTCGCCTCCGGTGACGATCATGTCATTGACGCGACCCTCGACATGCAGCAACCCATCGGGATCGAGGTAACCGAGATCGCCGGTCGCCATCAACCCGTTCCGTGACTCTGCGTCCGATCCATCGGTGTAGCCCGAGAATCGAAGTGAACTGCCGAGGTGTACGCGCCCGCGTTCCCCAGAGGGTACGGGACCTCCATCTTCGTCGAAGATACCGATGGTCACACCCCTCGGTGCACGCCCAACCGTGCCTGGAGCCTTGCGCAGATCATCGGGCGCTGCGATGGTGCCGAGCGCAGCCTCGGTCGAACCGTAGAAGTTGTAGAGGTGATCGCCGAAGCGGTCCATCCATTCGAGTGCGAGGTCCCCCGACAGTACGTTGCCACTGCTGAGCACGAGGCCTGGCGGATGAATCGAGTCGATGTTCGCTGTGCGCAACAGGCGACGCAACATCAGAGGGACGACCACCAGTGAGTCGATCTTGTTTCGGCTCATCAGATCGGCGGTCTCTGCCGGGTCAAATCTGGGCCGCAAGAACACGGTCGACGATGTTGCAATTGCCAGCGAGGCCTGGCTGAGACCCCAGGCATGGAACAGCGGTGGGGCGATCAGGACACGTCCACATGCACGAAACGAGATGTCGGCGAACATGGTCAGCGATTCGACGCCGGCCGGTCGGTTGTCGCGGCGAGCGCCCTTCGGGGGTCCGGTCGTGCCCGAGGTCAACATCACAAGGCGTCCGCGACGACGAGGTGGCGGACAGAAACGACGGGTTGCGGCGATGTTGGCGAGGCTCGTCCACGAGTCGAGGCCATCGCCGATCGCGGCGGCGCCGACAACACCGTCGGCCCGCAACACCTCGACCTCTCCCAGATCAGCCTCGACGATGACCGATTCGAACTCGGAGTCCGCAACCAATACTCCGACCCGTTCGCGCTTCACCACTTCGGCGAGACCAGAGGGCGGCAGGGCGGTGCTCAGCATCACGACGTCACGTCCTGCGCGTTCGACCGCGACCTGGGTCATCAGGAACCAGCGATGGTTTCGACACAGGATGCCCACGGCGCCGTCGCGCGAGTCGTTGCGAAGGTGTGCGGCGATGTTGGCCGCCGAGCTGTCGAACGTCGAGTAGTCGATCTGGCCAAAGCAGTCGTCGATGGCAACCCGGCTACCGAAACGTGTGGCCGACGCGGCGACCATCGCGGAGAGGTTCGGGCCCCAACGAATGACGCCGAGGGCCCGAGCCCCGTTGTAGAAGGGGTCAAATGCTCCGAGACGATGCCCGGCAGAAACCAGGCCGGCCACATCGCCGACCGAGCCGGCCAGCCGACTGGCCAAGCCGTGGAGCAACGATGTGGGTTTCTCGCTCACAGATCGTCGTTCCGGAAACTTCGATAGACGGCCAGCAGGGCGACCTTTTGGTCGTCGGTGAGATGTTCGTCGGCCTGGATCGCTTCGATGACGGTCACCTTGGCCTCGTCATCGTCCTCGAGCAGCCCGGCGTAGGAAAGCAGCGTCTCGGCCCTGACGTTGAGGGCCTTGGCGAGAGCCTTCAACACCCGGATCGAGGGTTCGTGGAGGCCGCGTTCCAACTGGCTCACGTAGGGGTCGGACAATCGCGTCCGCTTGGCCAGTTCGCGTTGACTCAGCTCGAGCAGCTTGCGCTGAGCCTTGATGAACTCGCCAAGGGTCTGCAAGCCCGAACTCGAAGAGGATCCGGTTTTGCCGGCGGTGTCGCTCACTTCTCTTCGGCGACCTCGTCTTCGATCTCGCGGTTCCAGATGCCGACCAGGCGTGTCGCAAAGTCGCGGTTTGCCTCGTGAACCATGCTCATGAACGAGAAGTAGTTCTCGACTACTTCGGCGGGCTTTGGCAGGTACTCGGCGAACGGGGCATCGAAGCTGGGGACCGTCTCGTGAACGGAGTCGGCGACGCGCTCGTTGAGCGAGGCGACCTGGTCCTGAACCGACTTGACGGTGTCGAGCGAGCGGGTCTGAGCTTCCTTGACGGTATCGAGGATGGTCATTGTGTTCTCCCTGTCTCGTATGGGGACTCAAAGGCGGGTGAAGGCCTTTGCTAAGTACACTACGCACGATCCTTGAAGAACTCAACAACCATTGGTGTGAACAAGACCACACCTGCCGGTCGGGCCAGCCGCCCTGGCGCTCAGACGTAGGTCGATCCCTTCGGTCCGCCCTTGTCGGTGCGCATGACCACGTTCACAAGCGCCGGTTTGCCGCTATCGAGCGCCCGCTGGATGGCAGGTCCGATCTGGTCGGGTTCGGTCACGAACTCGCCGTGCCCACCCAGAGCCTCGACAACCTGGTCGTAGCGTGTCGTGTTCAGCTCGGTTGCGACCAAGCGGTCCTCCCCGTAGATCATCGCCTGGGGCCGCATCATCTGGCCCCAGGCCGCATCGTTTCCGACGACGCCGACGATCGGAAGGCCGAATCGCACGGCGGTGTCGTACTCGAACCCGTTCAAGCCGAACGATCCGTCGCCGTAGATGATCACCACACGTTTGTCGGGGTGAGCCTTCTGTGCGGCAAGAGCAAACGGCATGCCCACACCAAGGGTTCCCAGCGGTCCCGGGTCCATCCACAGACCATTCCTTGGCACCCTGACGACCTTGCTGGCCTGGGCGACGATGTCGCCACCATCGCCGATGACGATCATGTCGTCGGTGATGGCGTCGGCTATCTCTCGACACAACCTCTGGGGGTCGATCGGGACCTCGTCGCTGTTGAGTTGAGAGGCAACCCCGGCCTCGAGCTCGTCCTCTGCAGTCCTCAGTTCATCGCGATAGCTGCTGTGATCGATGTCGAGGCCACGCTGCGCTGCCCGCTCGGCGATGGCCGCGAAGTTTGCTCCGAGATTGCCGACCAGGCCCACGTCGGCCGAACGATTCTGCCCGATCAGGGTTTCGTCGAGATCGAGCTGCACGATCTTCGCATCGGGTGGAATGCTGCCCCCGTATTTCATGCGAAAGTCGAGCAACGTTCCCGCGAGCACGACGAGGTCGGCACCGTCGAGGGCCTTTCGCCTGGTGCGAATGAAGAATTGGGGGTTGTCCCAGGGCACCTGTCCCCTACCCATCCCGTTGACATAGCAGGGGATTCCCGTCGAGTCGATGAAGTCGACCAGGGCCTGGCCACCCTCGCTCCACTTCAGCGACGTGCCCGCCATGATCATCGGGCGCTCGGAGGCTGCTATCAGGTCGACCGCTTCGTCGATGAGCCCAGCCGGAGCACACCCCGCCACCCGATAGTCGCGAAACGTCGGCATCGCGACGGCATCGAGATCGACAGGACCGTGCAGCACATCTATCGGTATCTCGAGGAAACTCGGCCCAGGCACACCTGCCAGTGCGTTTCGAACCGCCAACTCGATGTACTCGGCGATGCGTGAGGTCTCGTAACACGCGTCGCTCCATTTCGAAATGGGCCGCATGAGCGACACGTGATCCATTTCCTGGAGTGATCCGCGTCGCAAGTTGTCGAACGGGCCCTGGCCGCCGATGACAACGATCGGCGAATTGGCCCGCCATGCGTTTGCTACCCCGGTGACCCCGTCGGTCACACCCGGACCCGCGGTCAGAACGGCGACGCCGACCTTGCCTGGGTTCAGCCGAGCCCAGGCGTCGGCGGCATGCACGGCCGCTTGTTCGTGGCGAACGTCGACGACATCGATGCCCTCATCGAGGCACCCGTCGTAGATTCCCATGACATGACCACCCGACAGCGTGAAGATGCAATCGACCCCCGCGGCCTTCAGCGCCCTTGCCGCGAGGCGGCCTCCGTGAGACATGTCGGTCATAACTCTCCCGTCCGGCACGCGAGAACGCGGCCGCGATGTGGTTGAATTGGCTGCCGTGATCGTCTCAGCACCAGCGAGCAGTGGCAACTTGGGACCGGGATTCGACTCTCTCGGTCTCGCATTCGGCATCATGATGAACGTCGAACCGGGAGCCGAAACCCTCGAACCGGCCACCGAACGGCACCCAGCGCTGGTGGGATTTCGCACCGCGGGTGGCACGGGACCGCTCGGCTGGCAGTCGAAGATCCCGCCGGGCAAGGGGATGGGCTTCTCCGGCGCATCGTACGTCGCCGGAGTCGCTGCCGCCTATGCGCAACAGGGTGCCGATATTGACGACGTCCGCGACGAGATCTGGGCCCAGGCGACCGAACTCGAAGGGCATCCGGACAACGCTGCACCTTCCACCTACGGCGGCTTCACAGTGTCGGCCGGCGACACCACCATCGAGGTTCCGATCGCCGGTGATCTGGTCGCCGTGGTCTGGATTCCGGCAGGCCAGGTATCAACAAACTCGTCCCGGTCGACATTGCCCGAGATGATCAGCCACGTCGACGCAACCTACAACGTCGGCCACGCAGCCCAGCTGGTGGCGGCAGTCGCCACCGGTCACTTCGAGCGACTCGCCCGCTGCCGCGACAGGCTCCACGAGCCGTATCGTCTCTCGGCACTTCCCGATACAGCTGCGGCCGTCGATGCGGCGCTCGCTGCCGGCGCGCTGACTGCGTTCCTCTCGGGGAGTGGGCCTTGTGCGGCAGCTCTTTGCCTGCGCCCCGATGCCGACCACGTCGCAGCAGCGCTGCCAACCGAAGCCGCAGACGCCCACGTGAAGACCCTCGAGATCGGCAAGCCGGTCCACATCTCCGGCTGACCCGGCCCCCGCGAAGCGATCTCGAAGCCACTCTCATGTGGGCGTCGGGCACCGAGTGTCACCGCATGTGTACAACGAACCGGCTGCGGGTCCGGGGAACGCGGAGTACGTCGTATTCTCTGGAGTGTGTCTGACATCACCTTCGAACGACCAAGCCTCGAAACCTGGCGCTCGGCGGCCAAGGCCGCATTGCGCGGAAGGAGCCTCGATTCCTTGACGGTGGAACTCGTCGGCAATACGACGATCGAACCGCTCTACACCGACGAGCAGCACAACCGCGCGACGACCCTGCCCGGCACGGGCGACCACCGTCGCGGTGCCACTGCTGCTTCGACAAGAGCCGGATGGGACATCCGCCAACAACACGACGCACACCGCGACGACGTGAACGATCGCATCCTGCACGCCCTCGAACGCGGAGCGACCTCGATAGCGCTCATCAATGTGCCCTCGGAGATGTCGGAGCTCGAACGAGTCCTCGACGGCGTTCTCCTCGACATGGCGGGTATCCACCTGGAAGGCCGCAACCCCATGGCGCTCGTCGAGTTGTGGAGATCTCGGGATCTGGGTCAGCTCCCGATCGGGTCGCTCGGGGTTGACCCCATCGGTCGACTCGCCGTCACCGGAAGCCTGCCCACCGACTTCGACACAGCGCTGCACAACATGTCAGAGGTCGCCTACGAGGTGACCGACATGCCGATGGTCATCCCGATCCGGGTCGATGGTCGCCCCTACGGTCAAGCCGGAGCGGACGCGCCCACAGAGATCGCCTGCATGTTGTCGACCGCAGTCGCCTACCTGGGCAAGATGATCGAAGAGGGCCGTACGGTCGACGAGGCGGTCCACGATCTGTCGTTCTCGATGACCGTCGACACAGATCAATTCACCTCGATCGCAAAACTGAGGGCTGCGCGCGTCTGCTGGGCGCGGGTGGTCGAGAAATGTGGGGGCGCCGAACGTGGCATGCGTATCCATGCCCAAACCTCGGCGTCGATGCTCACCGTGGTCGATCCATGGGTCAACATACTTCGCACGACCATCGCTACTTTTGCTGCGGCTGCCGGTGGCGCCAAGGCCATCACGGTCACACCGTTCGATGCCGCTGTGGGCGACCCCGACGATCTCGGGTTGCGGATCGCAAGGAACATCCAGCTGGTTCTGGCCGAGGAATCGGCCCTCGCGTCGGTCATCGATCCAGCGGGCGGCTCGTATTTTGTCGAATCGCTCACAGACCAGCTCGCCACCAGAGCCTGGGCGAGATTCCAACAACTCGAGAAAAGTGGGGGCATCGCCAAGGCCTTGCTCGGCGGAACCCTCCAGGCCGACATCGCAGCGATGGTCAAGGCCGCCGAGTCACAGGTGGCGCGGCGCAAGCTGCCGATCACCGGGGTCACCGAGTTCCCCCACCTCGACGAGGAGGCACTCGAGCGTCGCACCCCTTTGGCCATCGACGACAAACCCGAGTCCGGCGAGACGTGTGACCCTCTGCTCCAATTCAGGCCCTCGGCCCCTTTTGAGGCACTGCGCGAGGCCGCCGCCGATGACCCGCTGACCGTCTTCTCTGCCAACCTCGGAGCGATCGCCTCACACACTGCCAGGGCCGCGTTCGCCTCGAACCTGTTCGCAGTAGGCGGCATCGAGACCACGACCAACGACGGTTTCGACACGACCGACGCACTCGCCAAAGCATTCGAGGCCAGCGGTTGCCGCCTGGTGGTGATCTGTGGATCCGACGCCCAGTACGCCGATCTTGCCGCTGAGACAGCGGCGGCCCTGAAGGCAGCGGGGGCGGGGCACGTGTTTCTTGCGGGTGCTCCCGGAGACTCGGAGTCGGCCTACCGCGAGGCTGGAATCGACGACTTCATCCATGTCGGCGTCGACATACTCGATGTGCTGTTGCGAACACACAACAATCGGGGGGCACGCCGATGAACATCCCCGATTTCACCCAGATCGACCTCGAGTCCGAGCACGGCGCTAGCGGCGGCGACTTCGACCACTGGCTGTTGCTGGCCGAAGCCCAGATCGGCACCGATGACGTATTCACCCATACCCCCGAGGGCATCGACGTGGCACCGTTGTACACCGCCGCAGACCTCGGCGAGCTCGACCACCTCGACACCCTGCCCGGATTTGCTCCGTTCCTGCGCGGTCCGTATCCCACGATGTACACAAACCAGCCTTGGACGGTGCGCCAATACGCCGGGTTCTCGACCGCCGAGGACTCCAACGCCTTCTACCGGCGCAACCTGGCGGCCGGTCAGAAGGGTCTGTCCGTCGCCTTCGACCTCGCTACACACCGCGGCTACGACTCCGACCATCCGCGGGTGGGCGGCGACGTCGGGATGGCGGGCGTAGCCATCGACTCGATCTACGACATGCGCACCCTGTTCAAGGGAATTCCCCTCGACAAGATGAGCGTGTCGATGACCATGAACGGTGCGGTTCTGCCGATTCTGGCCCTCTACGTCGTCGCTGCCGAGGAGCAAGGGGTCAAACCCGAGCAGCTGACCGGGACCATCCAGAACGACATCCTCAAGGAGTTCATGGTCCGCAACACCTACATCTATCCGCCCACCCCCAGCATGCGGATCATCGGCGACATCTTCGAGTACACCAGCCAGAACATGCCCAGGTTCAACTCGATCTCGATCTCGGGGTACCACATGCAAGAGGCCGGGGCGACGGCCGATCTCGAGCTCGCCTACACCCTCGCCGACGGTGTCGAATACCTCAGGGCCGGACTCGATGCGGGCCTCAGCGTCGACGACTTCGCTCCTCGGCTCAGCTTCTTCTGGGCCATCGGAATGAACTTCTTCATGGAGGTCGCAAAGCTGCGAGCCGCCCGCCTTCTGTGGGCGAACCTGGTCGCCGGGTTCAATCCATCGAACCCCAAGTCGATGTCGCTGCGCACACACAGCCAGACCTCGGGCTGGAGCCTCACCGCACAAGACGTCTACAACAATGCCGTACGCACTTGTGTCGAAGCGATGGCGGCCACCCAGGGACATACCCAGAGCCTTCACACCAATGCGTTCGACGAAGCGTTGGCGTTGCCGACCGACTTCAGTGCGCGCATCGCACGCAACACACAACTCGTCCTGCAACACGAGTCGGGGACGACCCGCACGATCGATCCATGGGGCGGCAGCTACTACGTCGAGGCGCTGACCCACAAGCTCGCCGCCAGGGCGATGGAGCACATCCGCGAGGTCGAGGAACAGGGCGGCATGGCCAAGGCCATCGAGGCCGGCATCCCCAAGCTGCGCATCGAGGAGGCGGCCGCCCGCACCCAGGCCCGCATCGACTCCGCCCGTCAGACCGTGGTCGGTGTGAACAAGTACCGCCTCGACGGCAACGAGGACATATCGGTGCTCAAGGTCGACAATGCCGAGGTCAGGGCATCCCAGATCGTCAAGCTCGAACGGCTCAAGGCAGAACGCAACGACGCCGACGTCGCGCTCGCTTTGGATGCGCTCACCAGTGCCGCTTCATCGGGCGAGGGCAACCTGCTGGCACTCTCGATCGACGCTGCCAGGGCCAAGGCAACCGTCGGCGAGATCAGTGACGCCATCGAGTCGGCCTATGGCCGCCACGTCGCCGAAGTACGCACGATTTCCGGCGTCTACAGCTCCGAGATGGGTGGTTCAGCCGAAGTGTCCGACACACGTTTTCGAATCGACCAGTTCGAGTCCGAGCATGGGCGCCGGCCCCGCATCCTGGTGGCAAAGATGGGCCAGGACGGCCACGACCGCGGCCAGAAAGTCATCGCCACCGCGTTCGCCGACCTCGGCTTCGATGTCGACATCGGCCCCCTGTTCTCGACGCCGGCCGAGGTCGCCGTCCAAGCCGTCGAAAACGACGTACACATCGTCGGCGCATCCTCGCTGGCGGCCGGCCACCTGACCCTGGTGCCCGAACTGAAACACGAGCTCGCTGCTCTGGGGCGAGACGACATCCTCGTCGTGGTCGGTGGTGTGATCCCACCCCAGGACTTCGACGCCTTGCGCGAGGCGGGAGCTGCCGCCATCTTCCCGCCTGGCACCGTCATCGCCGAGGCTGCACTCGAGTTGCTCGACCAGCTCGCCTGACCCCACCTGGGCCCGTGCCGGGTCGCACAATCGTCCCAATACCGATTGTGCGACACACACTGTGGTCGACTGACGTTGTGTGATCTCGCCGCGATCTGCACTGGTGCGCACCGCCGTCGTGGCGTGTGTTGTCATCGCCTGCACGTTCGCTTCGGACGCCCCTGCCCGGGGCCAAGCGGTGGCGATGTCGCCACCCTCGTCACCCGTGATCGTCACACCGTCGTCCCTGACCCCGGTACGCGCCATCATCAATGGCTCCTTCGACGTGGCGACCCCCATCAGCTCCAGCACATTGTTCGACGCGGTCAACGGGTCCCGGTCACCCCAGATCCTTGGCTGGCAATCGTCGCATCCGCCGACAGCCACCGACGGCGGATTCGACCATCCGATCGAGGTGTTCCCAAGCCCCTCGTTCGGCATCTCAGCCCTGACCGGTGACACGTTCATCGAGTTGAACGCCGAGGTCGGATCGGCCGTCTACCAGGACTTGTGTCTCCAGACCGACGAACCGGTCACCTGGACGGCGCACCATCATGCCCGCACGGGCAGCTACAACGAGACGATCCAGGTGACGATCTCGCGGCCAGGTGATTGGGTCGGGATCACACCTTCCGCCTCACCCGACTACACCTCCGACCCGTTGGCGACGCGCCGACCAGACGGTTGGCGGACGTGGACGGGAACCTGGATTCCAGGCCCCACAGCAGCGGGCCCATACCGATTTGCCTTCGACGTGTTGCAGGGTGCACCGACCGACGATATCGGCAACCTCCTCGAGGACGTCAGCGTCGATCTGCCCGCCCTGGTCGAGTTCTACGACCAACCGGCAACCAACCCGACGCTCACGACCGAAGCCGGCGGGGCCATCTTGTCGCTGGTGCTCAACGGCGAGCTCAGCGCCGACACTCCGATAGTTCTGACTCCAACCGCCGCCAACGAGATCGACGGCGGCGACATCGGGCTTGGGACCATCGCCGACGGCGACGGAAACCCGTTCCCGGGCGCTTCGGCCACCGTCGATGCCACAGGAGCGATCCACGTCACGGTCCCAGCCGGGTCCTATTGGCCGAACCAGCGATCGGCGTACCTCCAGATCCCGATCGATCTCGTCGACACAAACATCGACCCAGACGAGCTGGCCAGCTGGGACATCGTTGGCGCGCCCGGCATCATCGAAGCGGGCGACGCCCTGTGCGACGGCTCCCCCGACACGAACCATTCGATGACGATCGGCGCAGGGCTCGACCTGTCTCTCGACTTCACCACCATCGACGATCCGGCCCTCGGCAGTGATGTGGTGTGGGAATCGACGGTGTCGAACATCGACGCATTGGGCGAACAGGGCCCGGTGTCCGTCGACATCAGTTTCTCCCCCACGTACACCTCGTTGGGTGGCAGTGGTCTGGGCTGGTCCTGCTCGAACAGCACCCATTCGATCGCCTGCTTCTACCTGAATCCACTCGGCCCAGGAGACATCACCCCTGTTTTGACGGTGCTCACCACCGTCGGTGGAATCGTGGGCGATACTGCCAACGCAACAGCGGTGGCCGCAGGTGTCGGCGCCGATGTCCATCTGGCGAACAACACCGTCGCCTTTCTCGACACCGTGGCGGCCGGGTTGCCTGGGACCGGGCTGGAAACGAGGTCCGGGATCTCGCTCGGCTCGTCGCTCGTCGCAGCCGGCTTGGCGTTGTTGTACCTGGCTCACATGCTAGACCTTCGAACCAGGGTGTTGCGCGCCGGCATGACGGTCATCTCGATGTCGTCCGATCAATGGCGTCGTTGACGCTAACTTCGTGGCGATGCCACCCGTTCAACCATCCATCGCCGACCTGGCCGCGGGAGTCGTCGGCGGCGACAGGGCGATGCTCGGACGCAGCATCACCCTCGTCGAGTCGACGAGGGCCGGCGATCGTTCCAGAGCTCAGGAACTCCTCGCAACCCTCGGTCCACGAGACAACACACACCGAGTAGGCATCACCGGCGTTCCCGGTGTGGGTAAGTCGACGTTCATCGACGAGCTCGGGAGCCACCTCACCGATCTCGATCACCGTGTAGCGGTCCTGGCCGTAGATCCGACCAGCAGCCGTACCGGCGGTTCGATCCTCGGCGACAAGACACGCATGACCCGGCTCGCCGTCGACCGCGATGCCTTCATCCGGCCGTCGCCGACAGCGGGCACCCTCGGCGGTGTGGCCCGCCGCACCCGCGAGTCGATCGTGGTGGTCGAGGCCGCCGGCTACGACGTGGTCCTCGTCGAGACGGTGGGTGTGGGCCAGAGCGAGACCGTCGTCGCCGGCATGGTCGATGTGTTCCTCGTGCTCATGTTGCCCGGGGCCGGCGACGAATTGCAGGGCATCAAGAAGGGCATCCTCGAGATCGCCGATCTCATCGCCGTGAACAAGTCCGACGGCGACAACGTCGAGCGGGCCCGCTCAGCCGCACGCGACTACTCGTCGGCACTACGCCTGCTCGAACCCGCCTCGCCGAACTGGAACCCCAACGTCGTGACCTGTTCTGGCCTCACCGGCGACGGTGTGGCCGAGCTCTGGCAGCAACTCCAGCTTCATCGAGCCAAGTCGACAGAGTCAGGCGAGTTCGCACAAAGGCGCAAGGGTCAACGCGTTCGATGGATGTGGGACGCCTTCAAGGACGAACTCGTCGAACGAGCGCTCGGCGACGAGCGCGTCGGCTCTCTCGTCTCCGAGGTCGAGGCCGCCGTGCTCGAGGGATCCGAGCCCCCGGGTCGAGCTGCGTCACGCCTGCTCGACACCTTCTTCGGCAACTGATCGTCCGCCACCCTTCGGCTGGGCGAGACGGGACGACCGCGACTACGGTTCGAGAGCACCAGACAAACCCAAGGAATCGATCACATGATCATCATTGCCGGCACTCTCAGCGTGAACGAAGACGATCGCGACGCCGTGCTCGCAGCAGCGAAGGATTGTATGGCGGGCACCCGTGCCGAGGAGGGCAACCACGAATATGTCATGTCGGCCGACCCAAACGTCGGCTCTCTGATCCGCCTGTTCGAAATCTGGGAAGCCGAGGAGAATCTCGCCGCTCACCGAGTCGCCGATCACATGAAGGCATTTGGTCGAGCGACGAAGGGCATGTTCACCGGACGCGATATCAAGATCTACGGCATCTCGGGCGTCACCGACCTCTGAGCGGCTCCTCACGATCTCGCAATCACGCGACGAGGGGCCACGGTCGTTCGCGTTCGATCATCGCCGCCAACTCGAGCAGCATGGGCTCGCTGTGATGAGGCCCCGACACCTGCATGCCGATCGGTAGTCCGGCGGCATCGGTTCCGATCGGTATCGAAATGGCCGGGTTGCCGTAGATGTTCGACGCGATGGTGAGGGCGCCATTGTTCCCAGCGTCTGACTCCTTGCCTCCGAACGATGTCGGAATCCCACCGCTCGCTGCGAACGCGACGTCGGGATTGGTAGCCGACATCACGAAGTCGGCCTGGTCGAACAACAAGGCCATCGCCTCGAAGATCTCGGTACGGCGGCGCTCGAAACGCACCATCGTGTCGACGTTCAGTAGCTCCTTGGCCCGTCTGACCCCCGCAGCCATCGGAGGGGTCAGCTCTGCGGCGCGGTCGTCCCAGCGATCTTCGACGCTCATCACCAACCCGATCGCACCGGACAGCGCCCACGCCGCACCCGCCTTGGGCAGGAGCACCGACGTCGCGATGATTCGCATCCCGGCGATCTCGGACAGAAAACGCGCAGCCTCGTCGACCAGGGTCATGGTGTCGTCGGCTACCACCGCTCCGCCCAGTGTCGGATCGACGATGACCCTTGCCCCGCGCAGCTCGCCTACCCGGGTGCCGAGCCCCTGCTCCCAACCCGAGACACGAGGCAGCGAGTGAGGGTCACGCCCGTCGTAGCCGTTGCTGACATCGAACCAGCGAGCGGTGTCACGCACAGATCGCGACACACATCCCTTCACGACGGTCAGGTTGCCGACGGTTGTCTGCGGCCCCCGCGGAATGCGCCCGTATGTGGCCTTCAGCCCTACCAGGCCACAGAAGCCCGCCGGGATCCGGATCGACCCTCCCCCGTCGCCGCCCGTGGCGATCGGGAACAAGCCACCCGCCACACCGGCAGCGCTGCCACCAGACGAACCGCCAGGAGTGCGATCGGGTGCCCAGGGGTTGCCGGTCGCTCCGTGCAGTCGTGTCCAGGTCTGGTTGAGCCCTCCGAACTCGCTGGCCGTGGTCTGGGCCGCCAGAAGGCCACCGGCTGCGCTCAGGCGCTCCACGGCCGTACACGTGTACGAGGACCGGCGATCGGCCCACATGAGCGATGCGTCGGTGTCCGGCCAGTCCTGGACGGGATCGAGCTCCTTGACGCCGATCGGCACCCCTCCGAAGGGCAAGCTCACATCGGCGGTCCTGGCCGCGGCGAGCGAAGCGTCTCGGTCCTCGAAACAAACAGCGTTCAGCTCAGAGGCGTCGATCGCGTCCCACGTCGCCTCGAGCTCTTCAACGGGCAAACGTTCACCGCTTCTGAATGCATCGACGAGCGACACTGCGTCGCCCTTCCAGGTTTGAGACATGCCGATCTCCTGACTCCCGGCGTGGTTTCCACAGTAGCGGCAGGCGTCGTCTTGGACCCTGGCCTCCCGGTAGCCTCGGCGACGCCATGAACACCCGCGAAGCCCTTTCCGCCCGGCTGGCTCGGTCGATGCCGAAAGTGAACGATCATCCAGATATAGCCGGGCTCTTTCTCGATGCCGGGGTCCTCCAGATGTTGGGCCCTGCCCTCGCTGCTCCACTCGTCGAACTCGATGTGAACGTCATCATCGCTCCCGAGGCTCGCGGGTTCGCACTGGGAACACTGGTGGCCGCCGAGCTGGGTGTTGGCCTTGTGCTGGCACGCAAGGCCGGGAACAACCATCCTGGGGCCGACATGACGGTCACGTCTGGTGTCACGTGGAGAGGCACACCGGTCGAGTTCGTTCTGCGCAGCGAGGACATCGAGTCGGCCGGACGGTTCGCCGTTGTCGACGACTGGATCACGACCGGTCATTCGGCCAGGGCAATGCGCGACCCGGTCGTGCAAGCAGGAGGTGAATACGTCGGCTGCACCGCCATCGTCAACAAGGCGACACCAGAGACCATCGCCGAGCTAAAGGCTCATACGCTCGTCGACTTCGACGACATCTGAGCCCCTTCGCGGATCTGGGTACTGCAAACTCTCATGCATGAGAGTTTGAGGTACCCAGATCGGGAATAGCCTCTGCGCATGACCAGCCGGATGGAGGACTTCCCAGTGACTGGCTCGCGACCTCGTGCCGGACCCGTCCGTGCTCCCATGAGCCGCGCAGGCTCCATACGCCCGCTGACACGCCTCGACTTCCCAACCCTCGCACGGTGGAGGCGCGATCGTCAGATGATCGCATGGTGGGGACCACCCGTCGACGAGACCCAGCTCGAGCACGACCATGGCAACACGATCGACGAGCGCTGGTCCGATGAGGACGCCCCCGCCCGACTATGGATCTACGAGGTAGGTGGCGTTCCGATCGGATTTGGCGAGAGCTACTTGATCGATCATCACACCGAGTACGCAGAACGACTCGCGACGTCGAACGCCATCGGCGTCGACTACGCAATCGGCGAACCGGCAGAGCGGGGTCGGGGCCACGGACGGAGGCTCGTGACCCTATTGATCAGCGCAGGGTTTGCAGAACACTGCACGGCCGACAAAGCCGTCGTTGTGCCCAAGGCTGCCAACGCTGCCTCGCGGGCGACCTGCGAGAGCGCTGGTCTGCACCTGGTCGAGCAACGCCCGCTCCAGGACGAGTACCCGCGTGGAGGCGATAGTGCGATCTACGCCTTGAGCCGTGTGAGATTCGAGACCCAGGCCCGTTTGTCATCGAGGTCCGCAGACCGCGCTTGATCGAACCTCGCGACCCGGTCGGGACCCGCCGACGCGATCCCATTAGCCGCCACCAAATCGGTGGATCCATGCCTAGCGAGTGAGCGTGTAGCCTTCGGCAACCGAGGCCAAGACGCCAGCCACCGCGTTCAGCTCCGTAGCCGCTTCCTCGACTTCCGACGTGGTCGCCTCGTTCTTCTGTGCACTCTCCGATACCGCACGGATGCTGTCTCGGATGCTGATCGTCCCGTTGGATGCGGTCTCCACGCTCCGTCCAATCTCCGACGTTGTGACCGACTGCTCCTCGACAGCGGAGGCGATTGAGGTGGTGACCTCGCTCATCGATTGGATCATGTCGCCGATCCGAGCGTTTGCCTCCACAGCTCGGACCATGTCCTGCTGTATGCCGTCGATGCTGGCGGCGATCTCGGTGGTTGCCGATGCGGTGTCGTTGGCGAGTTCCTTTACCTCGCTCGCCACCACAGCAAATCCCTTGCCAGCCACTCCGGCCCGAGCAGCCTCGATCGTCGCATTGAGTGCGAGAAGATTCGTCTGCTCGGCAATCGAGCTGATAACACCTACCACCTGGCCGATTCGTTCGCTCGACGCGCCCAGTTTCTCGATAACAGACGATGTATCCTCGGCTGCCTCAACAGCCTCAGCGGCCATCATCGACGCCTGGGCAGTGCTCTCCGCCACCTCGGCGATTGTGGCGTTCATCTCCTCGATGGCAGCGGCGACGGTCGCTACTTCGGCGGTGACGTCATTGCTTGTTCCATCAGCCAGTCGGGCTGTGCTCGATGCTTCGGCGGCATTGTCGCCCAGAGAGCCCGACACGTGACTCAGGTTGGAAGCGGCGCCGCCGAGTTGGGTAGCGCTGTCCTGGAGATTCTTGACCATCTCGCGCAGCGAACCGACCATCGTTGAAAACGACTCGCCGATCTCGCCCGGAACCTTCGCGTCGAGGACCTGGTCACCAAGCCTTCCGTTCGCGACCGCACTCGCCTGGGCCCCAAGTGTCTCCAGCAGTGCGAGATGCTCTGAGACCGCGTTGAACGACTCGGCAACCCTTCCAACCTCGTCCGAGGTTCGCGCCGGCAAGGGTTCACCACTCGTGTCTCCGGCTGCCAGCTGATCTCCTCGATCGGCAATCGCCCTCAGCTGGCGGACAAGTGCCACTATGGTCATCAAACCCAGGATCGCCGAAATCAAGAAGATCGCCGCGGCGACCAACATCTGGCGATTCGCAGCCGACCTTGCATCTGCCGCGATGCCCAAAGCGTTCTCGGCAATCGCGTCGGCCTGGGCGTTCTCAATCTCCTTGAGGAGGTTGATTCGGGCCGTCATCGTGTCGAACCATTCACCACCATCGACACCAAATCCGCCGATCCCGTTATCGACGGCAACGGACTCGAGCCGCGCTACTTCGGTGACGGTGGGATCGCTCTGGCGCTGATGGAAGAACTCGAGCACCTCTGGGTTGGCGATACGTTCGAACACGCTCAGAAACGCATCTTGGGCAGCGATGAGCGATATCACCGTCTCCAGCTGGCCCTCGCTGAATTCGTCGGCCGCAAAGGCGCCCGCGAGTTGAGCCCGTTCGATGCCGGCCTTCTCCTTGGCACTCAGGAAGACGAGGTACGCGACGCTGTTGCCCCTCAGCTGGGCGTTCGAACTGGCCGAGCCGAGATTGGCGACTCCATCGAGAAAGGCTGCATTCAATCCCGTGTAGTAGCTGATTATCTCGCCGGTCGGCCTACTCAGCGCTGAAGCGTCCCTTCGACGGGCATCGAGCTGCTCAAGACTGACCAACGCTGTATCGAGGCTCGACAGGACGTCTCCCGCGATCACGGATCGATGCGTTTCGACGTACGCGACGAATTCCGCGCTGACGGTGTCGGTGCTGAGACGCTGTTGCTTCAACTCCTCGCCGAACCGCTCGCCTCCAGACCCCATGAACACGGCGGTCGCGCCGCGCTCCTTCTGGGTTTCGTGCAGGAGATTCCCGGTCTTGACCGAGAGGCCCACCAGAACACGCAGGTCTTCGGTCTCGGCGGCCTCGGCCCGAAGGTCGAGAGCCCCCGTCACCGCGAATACGCTCATTCCGAGCAGTGGGAGGCACAACACACAGGCGAGCCGTACCCTGATGGAGAGTCTGGCGGTCATTGGGGCCTCGCGGGGGTCGACGGATGTCCCCCCCCTGTGTTTCAGTCGGCCAGTCGGCACCAACCTTGAGGACTATGCCTGCCGCGTTCAGAAATCCTCGTCGAAGGCGACCTCGCCCGAGACCCCGACCTGGTATGCGCTGACGGTGCGCTCGAAGAAGTTCGCCAGTTCCTGAACGTCCTGCAGCTCCATGAAGTCGAAGGGGTTCTTCGAACCAAAGATCGGCTGGAGACCAAGCTGGCTGAAACGCTGGTCGGCAACGAACTCGAGGTACTGACGCATGTCGCGAAGCGACATACCTGCCACACCCTCTTTCAGGACGTCTTCTGCGAACGCGTACTCGCAGTCGACCGCCTCCTCGATCATCAAGCGGATCGAGTCGGCCATGGTCTCGTCGAACAGCTCAGGCTCTTCGACACGGGCGGTCTCGATGACCTCAAAAGCGAAGTTCATGTGGGCGCTTTCGTCGCGAAACACCCAGTTTGTGCCTGCGGCGAGGCCGTTCAGCAGGCCCTTGCTGCGCAGGAAATACACATAGGCAAAGGCACCGTAGAAGAACAGGCCTTCGATGCAGGCCGCGAAGCAGATCATGTTCAGGATGAACTTGCGGCGGTGGTCGCGAGTGCGCAGCTGGTCGAGATGGCCTATCGAGTTCATCCACTTGAACAAGAAGTCGCCCTTCTGGGCGATGGACGGGATGTTGTCGATGGCCGCAAAAGCCTGCTCGCGTTCGTCGACGTCGGGGATGTAATTGTCGAGCAAGGTCAGATAGAACTGGACGTGAAGTGCCTCTTCGTAGAGCTGGCGCGACAGGTACATACGCGCCTCGGGGGCGTTGATGTGCTGATACAGGTTCAGGACCAGGTTGTTGGAGACGATCGAGTCACCCGTGGCGAAGAACGCGACCAGACGGTTGATGAGGTGACGCTCGGCGGGTGTGATCTTGCGATCGAGATCGATGAGGTCGTCGGAGAAATCGATCTCTTCGACGGTCCAGGTGTTCTTGATCGCGTCGCGATACATCTCGTAGAAGACCGGATAACGCATCGGGCGCAACGTCAGGTGGAAACCCGGATCGAGGATGTGTTTGGCGTGACCGGCATAACTCGTATCGACGGGGGCCTCGTCGGCGAGGGGAACCGATGTTGTTGCGTCGGATTCGAAGAGGTTGTGGTCTTCGGCGAGTGCCATTGCGTGGCCTTTCGGAGCGGGTTGGGGGAATCTTGGCTGGGACGGGTACGACGTGGCTCAGAGCATGGCGAGGGGGTGGGACACCCTCGCCCAGAGGTTCAGTCGCAGGCCTCGCAGGCGTCTGGGTTCTCGAGCGAACAAGCGAGGGTCTCGGCATCGCTGAAGGACTTCGTCGGTGTCGGCTCTGGTGTTGGCGACGGAGAAGGTGAACCAGGCCGTGTTTGGGTACCGGTCGTGGCCTGGTTGATGCGCGTCGCGGGACGAGACCTCAGGTAGTAGGTGGTCTTGAGGCCGGCCTTCCATGCATGCACGTACATCGAGCTGAGCTTGCCGATGGTCGGGCTCTCCATGAAGAGGTTCAGCGACTGGCTCTGGTCGATGAAGGCACCACGACCCGCGGCCATGTCGATGAGCGATCGCATCGGGACCTCCCACGCCGTGCGGTACAACAACTTGAGGTCCTCTGGGATGCCGGCGATGTTCTGGATCGATCCCTCGGCCCGCTTGACTGCGTTCGCCATGTCGTCGTCCCACAGCCCAAGTGTCTGGAGCTCGCGCACCAGGTAGCGGTTGATCTGCAGGAACTCGCCGGAGAGTGTCTCGCGCTTGAAGAGGTTCGAGACCTGGGGTTCGATGCACTCGTGGCAGCCGGCGATCGAAGCGATGGTGGCCGTCGGTGCGATCGCGATCATCAGCGAGTTTCGCAAGCCGTGCTGTCGAATCCGGTCCTTGAGCATCTCCCAGCGCTCGACATCGGAGACCTGGGCGCCCTCCCACAGATCGAACTGCAGGATGCCCTGTGCTGCCTTGGTTTCGCCGAAGGCCGCGTGAGCCCCATGTTTCATTGAAAGATCACAGCTGGTCGACAGGGCCCAGTAGTAGATCTCTTCTGAGATACGCGTCGAAAGGGTGCGTGCCTCTTCGGAATCGAAGGGCATACCCAGCTGGAAGAACACGTCCTGAAGGCCCATCAGGCCCAGGCCGACCGGGCGCCATCGAGCGTTCGACGCCGCTGCTTCTGGCGTCGGGTAGAAGTTGTTGTCGACAACGGTGTCGAGGTACGGCACAGCGGTACGAACAACCTCTCCGAGACGCTCGAAGTCGAAATGGCGCGAGCCGTCGTCGGCAACGCGCACCAGGCGGCCCAGGTTGACCGAGCCCAGGTTGCACACCGCCGTCTCGTCGTTGCTGGTGACCTCGAGGATCTCGGTGCACAGGTTGGACAGGTGGATGACATTCCCCGGCTGGCCGGTCTGGTTCGACTTGTTGTTCGATGCGTCCTTCCACGTCATCCAGCCGTTGCCGGTCTGGGCCAGGGTGCGCATCATGCGGCTGTAGAGGGTTCGGGCAGGAATCTGGCGCTCGAAGAGCCCCTGGGCCTCGGCCTCTTCATATGCCCGCCGGAAGTCGTCGCCGAACAGGTCGGTGAGGTGAGGGACCTTCTTGGGGTCGAACAGGCTCCACTGCCAGTCCTTCTCGACGCGCTCCATGAACAGGTCGGGAACCCAGTTGGCGATGTTCAGGTTGTGGGCACGGCGGGACTCGTCACCGGTGTTGTCGCGCAACTCGAGGAAATCCTCGATGTCGGCGTGCCAGGTCTCGAGATACACACAGGCGGCACCCTTGCGCTTGCCGCCTTGATTCACAGCCGACACGGACGAGTCGAGTGTCTTCAGCCACGGGATGATGCCATTCGACAGGCCATTTGTGCCACGGATGAGCGAGCCGCGGCTGCGAACCCGGTGGTAGGCGAGACCGATGCCACCAGCGTGTTTCGACAGGCGGGCGACATCGGTGTACCTGTCGTAGATAGCGATGAGGTCGTCTTCGGGGCTGTCGAGCAGGTAACACGACGACATCTGAGGGTGGATGGTGCCGCTGTTGAACAGTGTCGGGCTCGACGGCAGGTACTGGAGGCTCGACATCAGCTGGTAGAAGCCGATGGCTTCTTCTGGTGAGGTCGACAGGCCACATGCGACACGCATGAGGAAGTACTGAGGTGTCTCGATGACGTGGCGCAGCTCTGGGTGGCGCAACAGGTAGCGGTCGTAGACCGTGCGCAGGCCGAAGAACTCGAAGAGGTTGTTCTGTTCGTGGTCGATGGCGTCGTTCAGCTTGCGAGCATGGGTGTGCACAAACTCGAGGACCCGGTCGCCGATGAGGCCCTGCTGGTGACCGAGTTCGATCGATTGGCTGAAGGAGTAGACGTTCTGGTTCTGAACCTCCTTGTCGATGAACGTAGACAGCAGTCTCGCCGCCAACCTGGAGTAGTTCGGTTCGGAGACGATCAGCGCCGCGGCGGTGCGGATCGACAGCTCGTCGAGTTCGGTCGTGGTCGCTCCGTCGGACAAGCCCGAGATGGTGCGGGTGGCCACACGCATCGGGTCGACGCCGGACAGACCATCCGCACAGCGCTGAACCGCCTTGACGATCTTGTCCAGATCGACGGCCTCGAATCGGCCGTCCCGCTTCTGAACTCGCATGGTGCTCGCAGCACCGTCTCCTGCTGTTTCGGTACCCGTGCGGTCGCTTTCGGTGATCGTCACGTTCGCCCCTTCCTCGCTGCCTCTTCGCCCCGACACCCGTCATTCGATGCGATTTCGATACCGTCCGTCGATACCGCCATACGTCTCGTGGGGGCCGTCATTACATCCGTGAAATTTCAACGATGTCAAGCATTGGTACCAGTGCACACAGCCCATCGCGGGCATTCCCGCCGGGGTGGTTCCGGCCACCCTCCAGAGTCGAAAGCCGCTAGCCGCGACTGCAACACCGCCGCGCGTGAGTCAATGAGGGTTTTGTGTGGTCCGGGCTCCCTCGCCACGCGCGGTGACATGGCGGCGGTTGTCGCCCGCTCGTGCCTCCGTAGGTCTGCGCTCTCGTGAGATCGAGGCCGCGTCGATACCCACACAAGCTCACGCGACGCGCGGCCTCCGTGGCGCGATCTCGACGGGCGGGCAGCGGCACTCGCGCGTACCCATGTGCCGCACCTCGACGCAGCGTGAACCCACAATCGCATGGCCGATCCCGTCGAGATGGTTCGAGATTCCTTGAGAAATTTCTTCGCCCGTCTTGTGTCAGACTGCTCGATGTGGAGAACACCGCCGCGTCGGCCATCGTCGACACCCAGATGCTCACGATGTCCTTTTCTGGTCACATCGCACTCAACGCTCTCGACGCATCGATCGGGGCAGGCGTCACCGGCCTCGTCGGCGCAAACGGAGCGGGCAAGACGACCCTTTTCAACCTCATCCTCGGGTTGATCAAACCAAGCGAAGGCCACCTGACCGTCCACGGGCTCGACCCCACCTCCGATGGTCCCGCCGTCAGATCGACCATCGGATTTTCCCCAGAGCATCACATCCTCCCCGACGAGATGCCCGCAGACGAGTTCGTCAGGCACATGGCCCAGGTCAGAGGCCTGCCCCGTTCCGAGGCGAGGGGCAGGGCGTCGGACGCCCTTTGGCTGGTCGGCTTGGGTGAGGAACGTTTCCGTCCCCTCGGAACGATGTCGACAGGCCAACGCCAGCGGGTCAAGCTCGCCCAGGCTCTCGCGTCCGATCCATCGCTCATCTTGCTGGACGAACCAACCGACGGTCTCGATCCGTTCCAACGCGACGAGATGCTCGAGCTCATCGCATCGATCAGAGCCACGGTCGGCATCGACGTCGTCGTGAGCTCACACCTGCTCGAGGAGGTCGAACGGATCTGTGACCACGTCGTCATCCTCGACGCCGGCCGCCTCATCGCCGCGGGGCCCATCGACGAGGTGGTCGGAACCGCATCGCCAGAGGTTTTCGCCGAACTCGCCGAAGGCGACCGGGCAAGCCTCGATGCACAAGTCATCGCCTCGATCGTCGAGCACCTCAGCGCCTTCGACCTCGATGTGACCGTCGAAGGCCTCACCCTGCGCATGGCGGGCGACGAACGGCTCGCCCTCGACGAGTTCACCGCCGCCGCTGCGAGCAGCGGCGCACGAGTACAGCGCCTGGGCCGCAGGCGCCGCCGCCTCGAGGATGTCTTCGTGGATCAGGGGGTGAGCTCGTGACCGAGCCGACCCACCCACAACCTGTCGACGATGCACACATCCTCGACCGCGGCTACCGGACCTACGAGGGCGAACGAGGAGGTTCGATCGCCGCCGCGGTCACCATCGCAGTCGCTGGTATGAGAGCGGTTCTCGGGCTGGGCCGAAGGGCGCGCTCCAAAGCGATTCCCGTCGTCTGTGTTGTCATCGCCTTCCTTCCTGCGGTCATATTCGTCGGGCTGGCCGCCCTTCTTCCAAGCGAGTTCCTCGATGTCGCCGAAATTGCCGATTACTCGGGCTACTACGGCGTCATCGTGCTCGCTCTCGTCCTGTTCACTGCCTTCGTCGCCCCGGAGGCACTGACCGGCGACCGAAGGTCGGGCATGCTCACCCTCTACCTCACCACACCCACCTCGCGACTCGGATACGTGCTCGCCAAGACGGCAGCCGTGTTCATCATCTTGTCGATCGTCACGATCGGACCACTGCTGTTGAACCTGATCGGCTACAGCCTCGAGAGCCTCGGGCCCGGCGGGATTCTCGACACCGTCGAACTGCTGGGCCGCATGCTCTTGGCCGGACTGTTGGTGTCGGCGGTCTACACGTCACTGTCGATCGGTGTGTCGTCGCTGACCGACCGACGCGCGTGGGCATCGACGGGAATTGTGGTCGTCATGATCCTCAGCTCGGTGGTGCCGACGATCCTCGTCGAGACCGCCGACATGTCCGAGAAACTGCAACTTCTGAACCTTCTTGTCGCACCCCTCGAACTGGTCGTGCGCATCTATGGCGACCAGCCAGAGTTCCCCGAGTTGGCCACATCGTCGCTGGCTCTCGCCTGTTCGGCTTGGATCGTCGCAGGCATGGCCGTGGCCATCGTGCGCTACCACCGCATCGGAGGAGCCCGATGACCTCACCCGTATTGACCGCTTCGTCGGTCTCGAAGTGGTTCGGCAGTGTGGTGGCGGTCTCCGATGTCAGCTTCGACCTCGGCGCCGGAGTCACCGCCCTGTTGGGGCCAAACGGTGCCGGCAAGTCGACCCTGTTGCGCATACTCGCTGGTCTGACGGCACCCTCGTCTGGAGAGGTGAAGATATTTGGCGTGGATCCACGACAAAGCCCCGCGGTCCGTCGCCGCATGGGCCTGGTCCCCCAGCAGGACGGATTGTTCGAACGCCTTTCCGCCCGCGATTTTGTCACCGTCGCAGCCTCGACCCACGGTCTTGTCGACCCCTCCGTTGCCGCCGCACGCGCTCTCGCTGTGGTGAACCTCGATCCCGACGACCCCCGAGCTTGTCGCACCTACTCGAAGGGTATGCGCCAGCGTGTCAAGATCGCGCAGGCGATCGTGCACGATCCCGACGTGTTGCTACTCGACGAACCCCTGACAGGACTCGATCCGGTCCAGCGCCGCGGCCTCATCGACGTATTCCGCCACCTGGGCGAATCTGGCAAGTGTGTGATCGTGTCCAGCCATGTGCTCGATGAAGTCGCCAAGATCGGAAGCAGCGTTCTGGTCATCACCCAAGGCCGGCTCGCAGCGACGGGCGACTACCGTCGGCTGCGCGAAATGATGGACGACCGCCCTCACAGGATCAGGGTCGACTGCCAGGACGCCAGGCGCCTCGCCCCGTCGCTGGTCGGTCTCGCTTCAACCACGAGCGTGACCCTCGAAGGAGCCGATCGCCTGCTGGTCGACACCGTCGACATCGACACGTTCGGTCGCTCGATCGCCCCCCTGGCCATCGAGGCCGGCGTGCACCTCGATGCGATCGAACCCCTCGACGACGACCTCGAGTCGGTCTTTCGATACCTGGTGCAACGATGACCACAAACACTCCTCCCGCCACCGTCGCTCCCGTAGCAGTGCTGCATCGGTTCATGGTGAAGACGTCTCTCAGCGTCGCCCGCATTCTCATGGTCGCAGGTCTCGGTGCGCTCGTGCTGGCCGTTGCGTTCGCCATCGGCTCCTCGGCCGATCAGACCCAGACACGTGTGGCTCAAATGGTTCAGGGGCTGGGGTTGGCCATCGTCGTGCCGGTCGTCTCGCTGGTCTTCGCCTCGGCCATGTTGGGCGACCACCGCGACGATTCCACCATGGTCTACCTGTGGTTGCGCCCGATGAAACCATGGGTGGTTCCCACGGCTGCGCTCGCAGCGGTCTGGACCATCGTCGTGCCCGCCACGGTGGTCATCGTGTCGGCAGCTGCGCTCGCCGCCGGAGGCGACACCGAGGCGCTGGCCTATTCGGCAGCCTCGGCCCTTTTTGGCTCGATGGCCTACTCCGCCGTGTTCGTCCTGGCCAGCCTGTTGTTGAGCCGGGTGCTGATCTGGGGCCTTGCCTACATCCTCGTATGGGAAGGGTTTGTCGCCGCCGGCGCCGAGGGGGCAGCCCGCCTGGCCCTTCGGTCGTACACGATCTCGATTCTCGGCGGCGAAAGGGATGTCGACCTCGATCTGGCCCGCCACTCGGTCACGACTTCGATCGTTGTTCTTCTGGTCGTCGCCGTCCTCTGTGCGGTCGCCAGCATCAGGGTCTTCCGCCGCCTCGACGTGGCCTGACCCCGGCCACCCAACACCGCGTACCCGATTTGGTGGTCGCGAGGTGACCGGCAGCCGATTGACTACGTGCAATGATGCTGGCCATGCGCAAACTCGTCGGCTGCCTGACCGCGGCGTGTCTTGCCCTCGCCGCGTGCGGACTCGACGACGGCGTCACCGCACAGAGGTCCGAATCGGTTTCACTTCCGCCCACCACCACCGCACCTTCGGGCACGCTCGCCGACGACGGTGTCACCGCCGACAGCCTCCACGGCGAATTGATGAGCGACCGGTGCCCGTTCGAAGCACCTTCGCGGGCCGACGCCAAGTGTTACCGACTCGTGGTTCCCATCGATTGGTCCGACCCGGTCTTGGGCGACGTGTCCGTCGAGGTCGCCGTCTTTGCCGCGGAGCAACAGCCACCCGCCGGCTCGGTGTTGTGGGTGGAGGGAGGGCCCGGTGCGGGACCGCTGGAAGGCATTCCGGGGTGGTTCAACCTCGCGTTTTCCGACATCGTCCAAACCCACAACGTCGTCGTCTACGACCCCCGGGGTACCGGCTTTTCGCGCCCTTCCCTCGACTGTCCCGAAATCGACGAGGCGTTCGAACAGGGTTCCGTCTCCCTCTCGGACGAGATCTCCCTCGCCGGAGAGTGCAGTTGGCGTCTGGGTCTCGACGGCGTCGACCTTCAGCACTTCGGAACGCTCTCGGCGGCACGTGACCTCGAGGCTCTACGGCGCTCGCTACAGGTCGAAGCGTGGGACATCTGGGGCCAATCGTATGGCACTCGGCTCGCTCAGACGTATGTCCGCGAGTTCGAACCCAACGTCCGGTCGATGGTCCTCGATGGTGCCTATTCGATCGCCGACTCACCCGACGACGACTATGTGACCGGCGGCGAGGAAGCACTCAGGGCACTGGCAGATCTCTGTGAGTCTCAACCGACCTGTGCCGCCCGCTTTCCCGATCTTCTCGACCGTCTCGAGTCGCTGGTCACCAGTGCCGACTCCGAACCATTCGACATCGTTTTCGAAGACCCCGGCACGGGCCTCACCGATACCTACACGATGACGGGCTCAGACATCTTGTCGACGTTCTACGGAGCGCTCTTTTCGCACTACACGGCTGCATCGATTCCGGTGGTTCTGTCGGATCTCGAGGCCGGTGTCACTTGGAGCCTCGGCATGCTCAGCCAACCAGCGGATTTCAGTCGCAGCGGAGACGACCTCGGTGCGTACCTGGCCGTCCAGTGTATGGACGAGTGGGCCTTCGTCGAAGGGGTCGCCAGTCCATCCGGCTTGTTCGCCGACATCCAGATGAGCACCCATCTGTACTGGGGTCAGATGTGCGACGAACTCGATCTCGATCCGGCGCCCGAGGTCGAGAATCGGTTCGCGAAGGTCGACGTCCCTACCCTCGTGATGTCCGGACCGCTCGACCCGATCACCCCTGCTTCTGAGGCCGCTGCGCTTTCGAACCTGCTCGACGCACAACATGTCGTGTTCGGGGGGACCGGACACGGCCAGCTGGGAAACTCCGAGTGTGCGGCAGCGCTGGCCGCCGAGTTCACTCGCACCCTTGATCGCGTGGCACCCGAGTGTGCCTCGTCCGTTGCACACAAGTTGGTGCCCGAGATCCCCGGCGAATTTGCCGTTGTGCGCGTCGATCATCGGAGCGGCGTCAGCATCGACGTCGAACTTCCCGTCGGCTGGGTCGGCTACACACCGATGCAGTTCGACGGGATCGCCCTGAGAGATCAGCACCTCCTCGACATGACGGGCCTGTCGGTCGACGCATATCCACGTTCCGACGATGTCCCCGATGTCGATTCCGCGCTGGACCGTGTCGCCAACGAGGTATTCGACGCGACCATCCGTTCCCTGCGTGAGACCGGCTCGTTGACGGCGGGCGGTCGACAATGGACGTTGTTCGCCGGATCGATCGACAGTTCACCGATCTCCGTCCCGATGGAGACGCGCGTGACTGTTGCAGCCGCAGACATCGACGGAACACTCGTGGTCATCTCGGTGTTTGGCCGGCCCGACGATCACGACCAGCTCGCGGCAGCCATCATCACGAAGGCGGCGGACACTGCGGGGAGCGTGGGCTGAATGAAGAGGCCGATGCCGCACCTGCTGGCCATATTGTTGTCGACTGCAATGCTCTCGGGGGCTTGCACGCCCAGCGGTGACGAGGCGCCGGCTCCCACCTCGGCCGTCGACACGACCATCGCTACGTTCGAGCCGTCGTCGACCAGCATCACCATCGCCACCACCGAACCAGAGTCCTTCGATGCCCACCACGTGATCTCCACCCGCGCGATCGACCTTGCCGGATTGCTTCACCAAGGGCTTACGGTCGTGGGCACCGACGGCAGAGCGGCCCCGGGTTTGGCCGAGTCGTGGACATCGGACGACCTGATCACCTGGACGTTCGTCCTCAAACCTGGATCCACGTTCTCCGACGGCACGCCGATAACAGCGACCACGTTCGCCTCGTCGTGGCAGGCTCTTGCGTCGCAGTCGACACGAGCACGTTCCGCGTACCTGGGCATCGAGGCCTCGATAGCGAACTGGGCAGAGGTTCTGGCGGGAAACGACGAACGCCAGATCGGGGTCAGGGCACTCGACGAGTTGACCTTCGAGGTGCAGCTGGCCCACGCCAACTCGTGGTTGCCAGAATACGTGGCCCATCCGGCATTCGCCCCTGTGCCCGAGTCGATGTTGTCGACCACGGCCGAGGACGGGACATCCAACGCTGTGTTGGTGTCGAGCGGACCCTACGAAGTCGAGGGCGGCGTCCGTCCTGGCGACGGTGTCGATCTCGTCAAACGGACCGCGGCTCGCTCCGGCGAGGTCGGTCGCGTACTTCTGCGGTTCTTCGAATCTGATCAGGCAGCATCACAAGCGGTGGTCGCAGGATCGGCCGACCTGGCTCTCGCCGACGAGGCCGTTCCGCCGGAGGGTGTCGAGGTGACCCGCCACGATTCGAACGGGGTGTGGTACCTGGGGTTTCCCACACCCAGGGGTCCTGCGTCTTCACCGGAACCCCGTCAGGTGTTGTCGTCGGCCATCGACCGTTCCGCGTTCGAATCCGATCTCGCCATCGACACGATCGTTCACTCGCGGTCGTTTGCACCGCGGTCGAGCATTCACGGCTCGACGGTTGTTTGTACATGGTGTCGCTTCAACCCGGAGCGCGCCACCGCACTGGCCGAGGAGAACGAAATCGAGCCACCGGAGGAGCCGTTCAGTATCCACGTCGTCGAGGGTTCGCCCGTCGAGCCATGGGCCCACTCGATCGCTGCCGATTGGCGCGACGTGCTCGGGTGGCCTGTCGAAGTGGCCACACACCCTTCGGTCCAAGGCCTCATCGGCTACCTCCAGAGCGGTGTTCCCAGCGGGCCGTTCCTCGTTCCGTGGTATGCAGATCATCGTGGTGCCGACGCATTCATCGAGCCACTCCTCGATCCGGCCGGCAGCGACGATTTCGTCCGCTACAACAACAGCAGCCTCGTGTCGTTGTTCGCCAGCGTGTCGTCCACGTCGGTCGACGACACCCAGCGGTTGTTGACCATGAACGAACTCGGTCTCGAGTTGAACGAGGTGCTTCCGTACGTTCCCCTCGGGATCATCCAACGGACCGTCGTGCACGACGGGAGGTTCGATCTCGAGGCGATCTCGGGCGGTGCCGCCCGTATCGACCTGACCGCCATCCGCACCAAGCCGTGAGGATCACCCTCGGCGTCGAGTGGTCGCAGGTCGGGCCTCGGCTGCGGGTTCGCGACGACACATCGAACACTTCGCAGCTGGTCGATCTGATCGGCACTACATGGAACTACCGGTGCACGGGAGTGCGCGTGTGTCCAGGACATCACGCGACGCGCACCGATGGGTCGCGCGAGTTCGTCGATTGTCAGGCCCAAGTCACGAAACGAACCAGGTGCGAGCGTTGCTCGACCGTCGAGGCGGTATTTGCCTCGAACCTGCATCGGGCCCACAAACTCGGGCGCACCTATGTCGATCACCGTCTCGCCGAACACCTCGACCAGCCTCATCGCCTGTACATCGCAGGGTTCGCCGATGGCTCCATCAAGGTAGGCACCACGGCCGGTGTGTCGGGTGGTGTCAGATTGGCCGAGCAGGCCGCATGGGTGGCGTCGTACGTTCTTCTCGCCCCCGACGGGTATGTGGTGCGAGATGTCGAAGACGCCATCACCGAACGCCTTGCCGTAGCACAAGCGGTTTCGGCCCATCAAAAACGCGCAGGCATGCTCGCGCCCAAACCGACCGACGAGGTGGCTGCGCTGGTTGCCTCGGCCCGTACCCGCGTACACCAGCTCATCGACTCCGAACCGGGCCTGGCGCCGCGATGTGAGACGCTCGCCGACGATTGGTACTTCGGCGGCATCGACACCCCGCCATGGCGAGGTCTGGCCGCATACCCAAATCGTCTCGATTCGGGGGCTCACGAGTTCACGGTCGACGACATGTGTGGGCGATTCGCCTCGCTCGTGCGCGACGGAACACCAGACCGCTACGTGGCCGATCTGGGCGAGCTCACCGGGGTCGAGATACAGGTGGGTGAACACGATCCCGACCCGGTCGAGGTTCAAGCCAGCCTCTTTTGACCCAACATCGAGCCGCCGGGCCGAATAGGCTCAAGACATGGTAATCGTGCTCGTTCTCATCGTCGTGATCGTGGTCGTCGGCTTCTTCTTGATGACCGTCTACAACAAGCTGGTGAAGTTCCGCGAAAGAGTGCGCAACGCATTCGCCCAGATAGACGTACAGCTCGAACGTCGCCACGACCTGATCCCCAATCTCGTCGAGGTGGCGAAGGGCTACATGAGCCACGAGCGCGAAACACTCGAAGCAGTCGTCGCCGCCCGCGCCTCGGCTACCCAGGCCCGCATCGAGGTGTCTGGCGATCCCGAGAACCTTCAGGCGATGCAGAAGATGGCCCAGTCCGAGGGTGCCCTCGGCGCCTCGTTGGGTCGCCTCCTGGCCGTCGCAGAGGCCTACCCCGACCTCAAGGCCAACCAGAACATGATGCAGCTCACCGAAGAGCTCACCACAACCGAGAACAAGATCGCCTACTCCCGGCAGAACTACAACGATCAGGTCAACGGCTACCAGACTTACAAGGCATCGTTCCCACCGGTCCTGCTGGCAAACATGTTCGGTTTCTCCGACAGTGCCTACCTGAACCTCGAGGACGAGGGCAAGGAACACAAGCGCGAGAACATCGAGGTGTCCTTCGATGACAACCCACCCCAGGACAGCGGTGCCTGAGAGCCACCCCACCGTTCCAGCAGCCGAGAGCCGCTGATATGGACTTCCAGGGCCACCAAGAAGAAGCCAAGCAGAACACCTTCAAACTCGTCGCGTTGCTGACCGCCGGTGTGATCGCGATCATCGCTGTCGTCTCGTTGTTGCTCTTCGCTCTGTTCTACTACGACTCGGGAAGCGGAGATCCGCTCACGGCGGTCGCAATCGCCACACCGATCACCCTCGTGGGCATCGGTGGGGCGTCCTTGGTCAAGACCAGCCAGCTGCGCTCGGGTGGAGGGTCCTACGTTGCGTCGTCACTCGGTGGGCGCCAGATCGACTTCAACACGATGGACCCCGCCGAACGCCAGCTCGGCAACGTTGTAGAGGAGATGGCTATCGCCGCCGGCATGCCCGTGCCGGCGGTCTTCGTCCTCGACGACGAGCCGGGTATCAATGCGTTCGCCGCAGGGTGGACCGCCGACACCGCAGCCATCGGGGTCACACGCGGGGCCCTCACCTACCTGAACAGGCGCGAACTCCAGGGGGTCATCGCCCACGAGTTCTCACACATCGCCAACGGTGATACGCGCATCAAGACACGCATCATCGGCTGGATCTTCGGCATCACGGTGTTGACCTTGCTCGGTCGCCTCTTGCTCCAGCACACCATGTGGGCACCGCGGCGGCGCGACTCGAAGGACAACTCAGCACTGGTCATGGCCGGCATCGGAATCGCCCTGATGATCGTGGGCGGACTGGGAACCCTTTTCGCCCGCATGATCCAGGCCGCCGTGTCTCGCCAGCGCGAGTTCCTGGCCGATGCGTCGGCCGTTCAGTACACGCGCGACCCGTCGTCGATCGGCGAAGCCCTCATCAAGATCGCGTCGGTCGGGTCCGACAACAAGGTGCGAACCGCCCACGCCACAGAGGCCAGCCACCTGTTCTTCTCCTCCGCTCTGAGCGCATCGTTCGCCACCCATCCACCCCTGAAACAGCGAATCAAGCGCCTCATGCCCGAGTGGAACGGTGAGTTCGTCGAACTCGACCCCGACCACGGAGCCGTTCTCGACTCGCCTGCTTCTGGCTTCGCTCCCGGAACGGCTGCCGCTGCACCGTCCTCGCCGCCGCACGCCCCTGCTCGACCGCAGCCGTCCGCCGCTCGCTACCAGCCACCGTCGATGATCGGCCCAACAGACGCCCACGTAAAACACTCGCGCACGCTCATCGCCCAGATCCCACCCCAGACCCAGCACTACCTCCGCACCCATCAGGGAGCCGTGGCTGCCGTCATGGGGTCGCTGGTATCGGACAATCCCGCCACTCGCGACGACGAGCTTGCGCGCGTGGGCCAGTTCCTCTCGATGTATCCGGCCGATCTCTCGGCCGCCGGGGCGACCATATCGAGCCTCGATCGCATCCTCCAGTTGCCCGCCATCGACATCGCGCTGCAGGCGATCCGCCAGACACCCGGGCCCTATCGTGAGCGACTGGCCGAAGCGATACGCGAACTCGAGGCTTCACAATCGGAAGGCGACGTGTTCCGATGGGTGCTGCGCCGCGTGATGCTGCGCCATCTCGAGGATCAAAGAGACGATGGCACCCGCCGCCGCGAGGTGAGAATTGAAACGCTCGCCGACGATGCGACCACGGTGCTGGCCATCCTCGCCTACTTCAACAGCGCCGGAGCGACCCAAACACAAGCCTCGTTCGAGGCGGCGCTGGCGACCATCGGGGTCGCCGCCCGCCCATTGCCCCCGAACGACCAGCTCACCTACGAACGCCTCGACGCCGCTCTCGAGCACCTCGGCAATATGGAACTGGCCAGTCGTCGTGCGTTCGTCGAGGCGGCCACCGCCGTCGTGATGCACGACCAGATGGCCAGCGCCGACGAAGCCGAACTGCTGCGGGTCGTCGCAGACGCGGTGCGCCTCCCGGTCCCTCCCCTGCTGCCCGCCTGACCCCAGATACCGAGTCCACGGCGTGCGCTGGCACATCGACCCGACGAGCTACCTCCGGGTACTGGTCGAGGGTGTTGTCGCCCTGATGGAGAAGCCGATCCGCTTCATCCAAAACGATCCAGACTCAGCCGACGGTCGACACCGATTCGCATGCGCGGCGGCTCTCGACCGAGCGGCCGCTCGCGACGATTGAGGCCGCCGGTGTGCGGTTGCACGCCGGCGGCCTCAATATCGATGAAGTGTTTCGGGCTCTGTGGCTAGCCGGCTTCTGGGAACTCGAATGCCTTCGCACCCTCCGACGTGACGTCGGGTGCCAGGGCGGCGAGAGCGAACGGCTTCTCCACGTCGATCGCGAAGATTGTGGTCGAGCGGGACGGGTTGCGGTCGTTGGGAGCGCCATAGGTGTAGGCCGCTCCCAGATCGCCATAGTCCAGCTCTGCAAGACCGTTCATGGCATCGATGATGCCCTGGCGGCTCATGTCACCGTTCTCGACTGCGTTCTCCAGGAGTTGATGTGTCGCCCACGCCTGGATGTAGCCGAAGGTGAAGTAGTAGCTGGGTGCCTGATCTGGCTTGTACTTGGCAACCCGCTCGACCATTGCGGTCATCTCGGTCGAGTTGGGATCTCCCCATTCCTGGCCGAGGGCCGCGACCCAAACATAGGCCTGGAGGTAGTCCTTCAGCGGGGTCAGGGCGAGGGCATCGATCCACGCTGGCGACTGAACGATCCAGCGAGGGGTGAACCCGGACTGTGCAGCTGTGCCGAGGATCCCACCCAGCTCGGTTGGCAGGGCGGTTCCCCACACCATGTTGCACTCGGTGTTGACCAGCTCGGTCACCTGGGCGGTGAAGTCCTGATCACCTGCGCCATAACGTGTCACGGTTGCGATCTCGAAGCCCATGTACTCAGCCGCGAACTCGAGCCCCTGGAGCCCGGCTTCGCCGTACAGGTCGTTCTGGATGACGGCACAGATGGTGTCGTCGACCGAACCGCCGCCATCACCGAGGTAGTAGTCCATGGCGTTGATGACATCGATCTGATAAGGCTCGATGACGGGGAACAGATTCTGCTCACGGACCCAGAAGGCGTCCTGAGATGCCGGCGAAGCGACCATGTTGTCCTCGGCCAGCAGGGGCAGTGTGGCAAAGGTCGAAGGTGTCCCCATGATCTGCGAGAACATGATGATGTCGTCCTTGATCTTGCCGTACTTCTGGACCGTGGTCGCAGTGTCGTACAGGTGATCCTCGAGGACGATCTCGACCGGGTACTGCCCGGCTACCCCGCCGAGCTCGGCGTTGAGGTAGTCGAAGTAGACCTGTTGCCCGGCGGCCAACGGGACACCGATCACGGCGGTCGGTCCGCTCATCGCAGACAACACACCGACGCTGATGGTCTCTCCGTCGAATCCAGGAGCGGTCGCCAACTCCGACGCTGAATCGTCGGTCGAGGCATCGTCGGAATCGTCGTCAGACGTTTCGCCGGCCGTGGTTTCGGTCGAGGCATCGTCGGAATCGTCGTCGGACGTTTCGCTGGCCGTGGTTTCGGTCGAAGCATCGGCGTCGTCGGAGCCATCGCTGGTGTCACTGTCGCCGCACGAGGCGGCGACGAGGAGGAACGCCATCAGTAGGGCGATGATTCGCCCCGTCTGTTGAACTCTTCTTCCAATCATTTTGATTGATCCTTCCGATCGATTCGGTATTTGGTTGTAGGTAGGTGGTGACATGGGTCAGTACGAGAAGGGCCAGGCGAGGAAATACACCTTGATGCGGGCCCACAGAGCGGCCAGCCCACGGGGTTCGAGAACCAGGAACCCGATGATCAGCAGGCCGAATAGGGCCTGGTTGAGAGCAAACACGGTGATCCCCGTCTCGCCGGCCTCTGTGGCGACTCCGGGGATGCGGTCGCTCCATTCCTCGATGAGGAACGGAACAGCTGTGATAAAGAGGGCGCCGAGCACGGGCCCGTAGATCGTGGCTGCGCCACCGATGACGATCATCGCGACGAACTCGATCGACAGGAACAGTCCGAACTCCTCTGGGTTCACGAACCGCTGGAAAGAGCCGTACAACGCACCTGCGACAGCGGCGAGCGAGCTGGAGACAACAAACGACATCACCTTGGTGCGAGCCAGCCGCACACCGATGACCTCTGCTGCTGCGTCGCGGTCCCGGACCGCCTGGAACGCACGACCGAGACGGGTCCGCATCAGGTTCTTCACGAGCAGGGCGACAAGGGCGACGACCGCCCATATGAGGTAGAAGTAGCCACCCTCACGCGAGAACTCCTTTCCGCCGATGTCGAGGTTCGCGAAGTCGACGGGCCCGAGCTTGACCGGGGCCGTGACCGCACGGCCCGAAAGCCCGCCCGTGACCGACTTCCAGTTCTCGAAGATGTGCTGGCCGAGAAACACCAGGCCGAGAGTGATGATGGCCAGGTAGCTGCCCTTGAGTCGCAAGGCAAACGGACCGATCACCAGCCCGATGAGTGCGCCGACCACGGCGGCCGCCGCCAGCCACAACGGGAGGGGAAGGTCGAGGTTTCCGCCGAAGTAGGCGGCCGTGAAAGCCCCGGCGCCGAGGAAGAACCCGTGACCGAGCGAGATCTGGCCCGTGTAGCCGGTGAGCACGTTCAGGCCGATCGCGCCGATGGCCGCAATGCCCGCGTAGTCGATGACCGACAGCTGGAAGTCGGACAACATCAGCGGGCCCAGCAGGTAGATCGCCAGACCGAGCAACAGGCCGAACTTCTTCCAGCCCGTCGAGAACAGTGCAACACTGTCGAGATGGCCCTGCCTCATTCCCGGGTTGGCAGAGTCGCTGCGACGCAAGAGAGCGGTCATAGACGCTCCACCTCCTTGGTGCCGAACAGTCCGTGGGGTCTGATCAACAGGATCAGGATCATCACCGCGTACGGCGTGACCGATTGGAAGTCCTGACCCAACCAGGAGGCGTGGGCAGGTTGGTATCCGGCCGTGAGGGTCTGTGTGATCCCGATGATGAACCCGCCGAGAACCGCCCCAAGCGGCGAATCGAGCCCACCGAGGATCATCGCTGGGAAGGCCGCCAGGGCGATCAGCCCAACCGATGGGCGCAGCGCTGCGGGACCCGATGCAAGGGTGATGCCGGCGACGGCGGCCACCGAGCCGGCGATGGCCCACGCCGTAGCGACCACCCGGCGCACCGAGATGCCCCTGGCCATGGCCGCCTCTTCATCGATCGCAACCGCCCGCATGGCGAGTCCGGTGCTGCTGTAGCGGAAGAAGAGGAAGAAAGCACCCACGACGAGGAAAGCCAGACCGATCGCCCACAGGTCGACCACCGCGAGCACAATCTCCCCGGCCTCGACGGTGTCGATGCCCCACGGATCTCCGAGGTTCTGGGCGTCCTGGCCCCAGATCATGGTGATGATCTGGTCGATCACGAACAACAACCCGATGGTGATCATGATCACCGAGAAGACCGGCTGACCCGACATCTTCCGGAGAAGCAATCGTTCGACGATGATTCCAACGACCGCACAACCAGCGACAGCGATGATGGCTGCGAGCAGGAACGGCAGGCCCCATGTCTGGTGGGCGTTGAAAGCAAAGTAGGCACCGAGGGCAACGATCGACCCTTGAGCGAAGTTGATGACACCGGTCGCCCTGTGGATGACAACAAAACCGAGGGCAACAAGGGCGTATCGCGCACCGAGAGCCATACCGGCGAAACAGAGCTGAAGGAAGTCGTTCATCGATACATCTCCCCGATGAGCTCATCGAACTCGGCAGCGACGGCCCTACGTTTTACCTTCTGTGTGGCCGTCAGCTCGCCACTCTCGTGATCGAGTTCTCGGGGCAACAGACGGAACCGCTTGACCTGTTCGACCCTGGCGAGGTCTCGATTGACGTGGTCGACCCACTCGCCGATCAGCGCGACAACCTCGGGTTTGGACGAGAGGTCGCCATAGGTCGTGTAGGGGAGCTCGCGGCGTGTGGCCCAGTCGCCGACCGTTTCGAACTCGATACCGATGAGGGCGACCAGATACTTCGCGGCGTCGCCGATGAGAACGGCCTCGCGGACGAACGGCGACACCTTCAGCTGGTTCTCGATCTCGCTCGGCGAGATGTTCTTCCCGCCTGCGGTGATGATGAGGTCCTTGACCCGGTCGGTGATGGTCAGGAATCCGGCTGCATCGATCTCGCCAACGTCGCCCGTGTGCAACCATCCGTCCTCGTCGACGGTCTCAGCCGTCGCCTCGGGATTGTTCAAGTAGCCGAGGAAATTGGCTGCCGAGCGGGTCAAGATCTCACCCGACTCTTCGATGCGCAGCTCGACGCCCGGCAACGCCTTGCCGACCTTGCCGAGTCGAACATTGTCGGCCGGAGTGTAGGTGGCGACCGCCGTGTTCTCCGTCTGGCCGTATCCCTCGCGAACACCGACACCCATGGCCCAGAAGAACTCGAGCAGCTGGGGTGCGATAGGTGCAGCACCCGACAGCGCGACCCGGACCCGCCGCAGACCCAGCTTGTCGCGCAACGATCGGAACACCAGCAGCCAGGTCAGCCACGCGAGCACCGCACTCGCGAGCCCAACCTCGCCATCCATGCGATCCCTGGCCTGGGACGTACCTCGGCGGATCGCCCAGTTGTAGAGCGAGCGCTTGATGTGCGACGCGTCGTTCATACGAATCTCGACGGTCGCCGCCATCTTCTCCCACACACGCGGCACACCGAGGAAGATCGTCGGCTGGACGTTGCGCAGGTCCTTGGCGAAGAACGGCCCGCCACGACCGAAGTTCACGACGTAGCCGACGCGCAGAGCGTTGATGGCAGAACTGAGCCGTTCGGCGATGTGGCACAGAGGTAGATACGACAAGACCTCGTCGTTCTCGTCGGACTCGAACGCCTGGCTGAACGTGTCCGAAGCCGCCACCAGATTGCGATGACTCAGCATCGCTCCCTTTGGTGGTCCGGTGGTACCCGACGTATAGACGATGAGCGCCATCGCCTCGGGGTCGAGCTGGGTGACCTTCTCCGGCCAACGTTGCTCACAACCCGCACCGAGGGCCTCGAACTGCTCGAAGGTCATGATCTCGGGGTCGTCGAGGTGTTGGAGCACGGTGTTCGCTTCGATGACGACGATGTGGCGCAGTTTTGGAAGCCGGTCGCGAACTTCCAGCACCTTGTCGAGCTGTTCCTCGTCCTCGGCGATGAGAACGACCGCCTCGCTGTGTCCGATCAGGTACTCGACCTCCGTGGCCGGCGAGGTCGGGTAGATGCCGACGGGCACAGCCCCAACACCCTGCCCACCGATGTCTGCGTAGAGCCACTCGGGTCGGTTCTCGCTGTGGATGGCGATGCGGTCGCCTGGAACCACCCCGAGCTCGAGCAGCGCCATGCCGACACGCGCCGAACGCGACAGGTAGTCGCTCCAGGTGATCGGTTCCCACACTCCCAGCAGATGGTGCCGCAGAGCCGTGCGTTCACCCATCTTGCCCGCTCGCTCCAGGAGCATGGCGGGAAGGCTGAGAGCAGCGCCGGGTTCACCGGCCGAAACAACTGGCTGCGGTTCGGTCGCGGTCATGATGCTCCCCCGAGATACACCTGGTGCACCCGCTCGTTGCGCTGGATTTCGGCCGGTTCGCCGATGGCGACGACCTGGCCGAAATCGAGGACCATCACCCGGTCGGCGAGGTCCATGACCAGGTCCATCTGATGTTCGACCAGCAGGGTGGCTATGCCGAGTTCTCGCCGGATCTGCAGGATGTGATGAGCGGTCTCCTCGGTCTCCTCCTGATTCATTCCCGCGACGGGTTCGTCGAGCAGCAACAGCCGCGGCTCCATGGCCAGTGCCCGGCCCATCTCTATGCGCTTTTGGACCCCGTACGGAAGGGCGCCGACGGGCATGCTGCCGTGATCGGCCAGATCGAGGAAGTCGGCGATCTCGGCACAGCGACGGCGCTGGACTTCCTCCTCACGCCTTGCCTTGCCCCACCACAACGGGCCCGAAATCGGTCCTGAGCGAAGGAGGTGATGCCGCCCGAGCATGAGGTTGTCGATGACCGACAGGTTGGTGAACAAGGCGAGATTCTGGAAGGTCCTGGCGATTCCGAGCTCGGCGGTGTCGGCGGGTCTCAGGTCGAGCAGCTCGACGCCGTCCAGCTTGGCCGACCCTGTCTGGGGTTTGTAGACGGCGTTGAGGCAGTTGAAGATCGAGGTCTTCCCGGCGCCGTTGGGGCCGATGACGGCGAATAGTTCACCCTCGGTCACCTGGTAGCTGACGTTCTTGAGAGCATCGAGCCCTCCGAACGACAGCGATACGTCCTTCACATCGAGCAGCACCTTGGAGTTGGCCATCACGAACTCCACTGCTTCTGGCGCCGGTAACTCTTGACCTCGTTGAGGCGAGTCCTGCCTCCCTCACCCATACCCAGGTAGAACTCCTGGATGTCCTTGTCGGCCCGGAGTTGATCGGCGGGTCCGGCCTTGGCAACCTTGCCGTTCTCGAGGATGTAGGCATGATCGGCGATCGAGAGTGCCATCTGGGCGTTCTGCTCGATGAGCAACACCCCTGTCCCCTGCCGGTTGATGTCGACGATGGCATCTCGAATCTGCTCTATGACAAGTGGCGCCAAACCCAGCGATGGCTCGTCCATCAGGAGCAACTTGGGTTTGGCCATCAACGCCTGGGCGATAGCGACCATCTGCTGTTCGCCGCCCGACAGGTAGCCCGCGGCACTCTCCCAGCGGTCCTTCAAGACGGGAAACAGCTCGAGCATGGCTTCATATGACGCCTGAAGTTCCTCGCGACCTGGTCGTCTGACAATCGCGCCGGCTCTCAGGTTCTCCTGCACACTCAGATCGGGGAAGATCCTGCGACCCTCCATGACCTGGGCCAGACCGTGACCGACGATGCTTGCCGCAGTGCGGTTCGTGACGTCGTCACCGTCGAGGCGGATGGCCCCCTTGGTGATCTCGCCGCGGTGGGTCGGAAGAAGCCCGCTGATGGAGCGAAGCACGGTGGTCTTGCCGGCACCGTTGGCACCCAACAGGGCGACGATGGTGCCGCTCGGCACCTCGAGGCTGACTCCTCTCAGCGCGAGGATGACGTCGCTGTACACGACCTCGAGGTTCTGGATTGACAAGACATGGTCACGTGAATCGACCACTGAGACGCCGCTCCTCGACGTCTCAGACTCACTGCACGACGCCTTGCACCGAACCTATGTTGGACCTCCGGGTTGAGATAGAGCCCTAGGTCACGTCTCGTCGCCTCGACGTCAGCCTGCAAGGCCCGACAAGACATTTCTCAGCTCGTCGAGGCCCTGGCTCAGCGACTCGGTCAACTCGACGAGCTCGGTCTCTGCGACGTCGATGGTGATCGGGATGTCGATGTTGACAGGGACTTCCGCGGCGACCGGAACGGTCTCGTTGATCGGGATATCGACCTCCAACACAATGGGAACGTCGAGGTTGATCGGCACCTTGATGTCGAGTGGGATGGCACCCAAGGGTGTGTCGACCTTGATGGTCGTGTCGATGGTCTCGTCGATGGGGATCGTCTCGTCGATCGGGATGGAGATTGTCCTGTCGAGGACCACCTCGGTGTCGATCGTGATCATCTCGTCGATCTTCACGTCGAAGGTCAGCGTCGAAGACGAGAACTCCGCGAGACCAGCGATTGCGGAATCGATGCCTTCCGACACCTGGGGTTCGAGCTGAACGATGCGCTCCTGGAACGCCGTCACCTGGCCGGCGAACAAGGCAGCACCAGCCTCGACTCGTTGCAGATCCTCCTCGAGGATCGCACTCTCGCCCTCGGAGGCCAAGAGCTTGGCTTCGAGTTCTGCGATGCGTTCGTCGGTTCGTCCCGTGCGGCCGAACAACACGGCGATGGCCACGATCGAGACCAGAAGTGCTGCGGCCAGGGAACCTACTGCGATGCGCAGCAGACGTTCGTTTGGAGCGGACATGGCGTGCCCTCCTTCTGAAGGAGCCTGAGATTTCGGGGGTGATCGGTGCGAGTTCATCGCAATCCCGGCAATCACGCCGAGGAACACGACGACGGCTGCGGCCAGGAAGGTCTCGGTCATTGCGTCAGCGGTCAAACTGGCTTGGACTTCCTGGGCAGCATCGGCGAACGACGGATCGGTGATCGGTGGGAGGTCGACCTGTTTTCGGAGGGTGTCGTACCGGTGCAGGCCCCAGGCGGTCAGCGCCGACAGACCAACACTCAAGCCGATGAGGCGAGCGACCATGACCAGCGATGCGGCCGCACCGCGATCGCCTGGATCTGCGCTGTCGACCACCGCCGACGAGGTCGGCGCAACAACCATGCCCACGCCGGCGCCGAGAACGCCGAGGTGAAGTGCCATCGTCCAGTGTGAGGTCGCCGGTTCCCAGACGAGGCCCATGACAACAAAGGCAAAAAAGGCTGCGATGAGGCCCGTCACGACGGCAGCTCGGTATCCCCTGGTCTCGGTGACACGACCACCGATGTAGCTGGTGATGGCCATCGAGGACGTCAGCGCAGCCAGCACCCAGCCCGAGGCGACCGCAGAATCTTCGAGGTCGACCTCGACGGCGTTGATGAACAACGGAACGTCGACCATCGAGATCACCAGCGCCGCGCCGACAACTGCGTTCACCGCCAGGGCGATCTTGACGAGGCGGCCTCGGAACAGGCCCCGTGCCAGCAGGGGTGACTCGGCATCCCTCTGTCGTTTCCACGCGATGAGCGCAGCGATGAGGGCGGGGATCAGCAGCCATCTGAAGTCAAATCCATTCGATGGCGCCAGTTCCTCGAGACCGCTGACACTCTGGATCTCGGCGTTGCCCAGCAGGGCGAGGTTCAGGCAGACCAGCAGCGTCGTGAGGGCGCCGGCGCCGATCCAATCGATCGATCCTGGGCGTTCGGTCGCCGATCGGCGGGTGTGATCGGCCAGCGCCCACCACACGATCGCCATCCCGAACAGTGCCATCGGCACGTTCAACCAGAACTGCCATCTCCATGTGAGGAAGCGGACCAACATGGCGCCGTAAAGGGGGCCCCAGACCCAGCCGAGAGTTTCGATCGCTCCGAGCGTGCCGAGCGCCCTGGCTCGCCTCGGTTCGGAGTGCACGTCGCCGATGACCGCCATCGCGACCGGCAGCATCGCCCCGCCGCCGATTGCGGTGAGGACACGACCGACAAGGAAGGGTCCCATCGAGTCGGCCGTCGGGATCACGATGGTGCCGACCAGGAAGACCAGGTAGGCCCAGACGAAGGTGGCCCTACGGCCGATGACGTCGCTCAGTCGGCCCGACAGGGGCATCACGGCAACAAATGCGATGAGGTAGGCGTTGACCGCCCACGCGGCGTCGTCGAGCCCGTCGGGCAGGACCAGACCCATGTCGGTGACGATGGGCCGCAACATCGTCGACACGACCGTCAGGTCGTCGGCCGCGACGAACACGGCCCAGCCCACGGCGAACATCACCCACGCCGGACTCCTGCGGTCCGCAACGGTGGCATCATTCATTTGGCACTCGACGCGATCTCAAGGGCCCGGCGGATAGAAGCGCTGAACGGGCGTCAGGGACCATTGCCCACTCGCGGTTCGCTGGGCTCACCGGGGGGTTCGGGCCCCGCCCCCGACCTGGCTGTCGCTTACGCACTCCGCTGTTCGCGCGGCTCCCCAACGACAAGTCAGCCCCTGATGTCTTCGGGGACTTCGACGGTCATCTCTTCGTCGTACTGGTCGAGTTCGAGACTCCAATCGGTGGTGCCGCCCGCGTGGTCGTTCGAGAACTCGACGCTTCGAATCAGGGCTGTGTCGGTTTCCACCCACATATCGATGATCAGGTCCTGGTTGCGCACCAGCCGTGCGGTGACGTACTCGACGTGGTCGGCCTGGGCCATGCCTCGAAGATGGTACGTACCGCCCGCACGGGTATCTTCCCCGACGTACTCGACATCGGTCATCGCCAGCAACAGGGGGCGCCATCCCCCGACGGGATCGAAGAACTCGGTCGGATCGACGTTGTAGCCATCGGGCAGGGGTTCGAATGTGCCGGTGATCGGGTTCGACAGCCACACGTCTTCACCTATCGCCACCGCTCCTAGTTTGGTGTTGATGGCGTCGTTGATGCGTACGGTCATCAGAGCGTCGGCACTCTCTGGAGCCACCCAGCGTCCCTCGACCGCTTCGAGCGCGATGAGGTCGGCAGTATCGATGTGGACCGCGGCGCCGGTGCGATCGAGGGCGAAGTGAACACTCGTGACTTCGGCGATGGCGTCGGCTGCCGTCGCTATCAGCACGTCGGCTGAGGCCTCGAGCGCTTGGGCAGGTACATCGGACCCGTCGGAGTCCACAGATCCGTCGCCGTCGGAGTCAGCACTGCACGCCGAAGCGAACACGAAGACGACGATCAGCGCCAGTACCCGGAGTTGCATGCCTCCGAGCCTAGGCCGACCGCAACAAATCGTCCGGTCACCAGTTGACACACACGCTCTCGGGCCGCAAGGCCCCTTGCCGACAACACGGTTGTCAGCCGGATTCATCTCCAAACGATCGGCCGACAGAAGCCGCCCGAGAATCTCGGCTACTCGATGTTCGCCAAACCTCTGCCGTCCAGCACCGCCGCCGCTTCAGGTGTTGAGGTACGGAATTGTTGTTGCGGCATGGGGCAGGACCGCAATGGGTTCCCCCGGTTCGAGACGGGCAAGGGCCCGATCGAGCGCAGCCTGGAGATCGTCGGCCGGATCCAGCAACAGTCGGCGCGCCGTCTCGTCCGACATGTCGGAGCAAACGATCAGGGTTGCCCACTCGGTGTCGCGGGCGATCTGGTAGGCCTTGTGAGGGCCGATGTGGAAACCCTCGTTCGCAAACACATCGACTACCTCCTGGCGTGAGTGTCTTTGCGACACCCACCGCTCGTAGTGGTCGCTGCCGGCACCGTCGGGGCAGGACGCGACCAAGATGATCGTCCCGCCGGGGCGGACGATCCGAGCGGCCGACGCCACAGCCTTTTGTGACTGGTAGACGTCGATGTCCTTCGGGTGACCCCCCGGCGAGGTGACGACCAGTCCGTAGTCGTGTCCGACCGCTACCTGGCAGAGCTCGCGGGCCAGCGGAGTACCCTGTTCCATCACGGCAACCGGAGCGCCAACAACCGCCCGCACGATCTCGCGTCCCTGATCGAGAATCGCGTTCAGGGCGACGTCGACACCGATGAGCTCGCCGATCTCCTCGACGTCGCTGCGCGCCGGGTTCGTCGTGTAGGTGCCGATCTGAGAATCGGGATGTGTCATCAAGGTGTGGTTGGCGGTGATCGTCGCCAGCCCGGCCAAACCGATGGCCGCGCTTTTTACACCACCTGAGAAGCCGACGAACTGGTGGGGTTCGATCGTGCCGACAACAATCTTGAGATCGGCCTCGACATAGGCTCTGTTGGCCCAGACCGGCGTCCCGGCCGTGGTGTCACCGAGGAAGACGAGATCGGCGTCACATTCAGCGTCATGTGACACGACCTCGAACCGATCGAGGATCTCGGGCGGGATGACGGCCGGGTATTCGTCGGGGGTCATCGGCGGATGTCCGCCCACCGCGATGTAGAACGTGATCGCATCGTCGGGTATCCGCAGATGGGCCAGCCGATCGAGAAGCGGTGGCAGCAGGTGCTGGTGAGGCACGGGCCGGGTCTTGTCATTGATCGCTATCGCGACCGACGACACCCGCTCGTGTCGCGCCCAGTCGAAGTCGCCGACCGGTTGACCCACAGCACGTTGCACTTCGGCGAGAGGGGTGGCAACCGACGGCGTGTCGGGGAGCTCGACGATGTCGACATGAAGACCGTCGGGCACCTGGGCTGACACGGCCGAGTGCCCGTATGGAACACAAATCTCCATCTGGTTCTTCAGACTCCGGTCACGGCGAACGTTCCGCCATGGTTCCACAATCCCGTGCCTTCGGGAACGTTTCGCCCGAACCCTCGGCGGGGGTGAAAGGCTTCGCCGGCCGAAGGCCGCACGGGTTCACGCACTGCGGTACAGCTTGGTCAGTACGAACTCGTCGTGACGCAGGGTCTCGGCGCAGGTCAGTCGACCATTGATGGTGCGGGCCATGTTCTCCATCGTGAGATCCGCCGCTCCGTCGAGGTTGTACTCGAATCGAAGCAATCCGCTGACATCGACATCGACGTGTTCCGACATCGTCTCGACCGTCAGGGGGTTCGCCGTGATCTTGATCGTCGGAAGGACAGGGTTGCCGATGATGTTGCCCTGGCCGGTCGTGAACAGGTGAAGAACAGCACCACCTGCGCAACACAGGGTGACCATCTCGGCCGCGGCGCTGGAGGAGTCCATGAAGTACAGGCCTGGCGGCCCGCCCGGAGCCTCGGCCTGGTCGAGGTAGCCCACGACGCTGCAACGTCCCATCTTCTCGACGTTGCCGAGCGCCTTCTCCTCGATGGTGGTCAAGCCGCCGCGGATGTTGCCCTCGGTGGGCTGGGATCCCAACAGGTTGACCCCCTGCGATTGAACGAGGTCCTGGTAGTCGTCGAAGGCCTGCTTGAACTGTGCAGCGACCTCGGGTGTGGAGCACCTCTCCATCACCTTGTCCTCGGCTCCCGTGACCTCGGTGGTCTCGCCGAAGATCAGGGTGCTGCCACCTTCCTCGAGGCGGTCGTAGACACGGCCGACCGTCGGGTTGGAGGCCAGGCCGCTCGTGGTGTCGGACTCGCCGCACTTGGTCGAGACCAGGATCTCGTTCCACTCGACGGGAACCCGCTGTAGTTCCGTCGCGTACTGGACGAACTGCTGGGCGACGCGGGCGGCGTCGGCGATGGTCTGAAGGTCGCCGGTGCGTTCGATGCTGAACCCGCGGACGGGTTTGCCGGTCTCGGCGATCTGCTCGACGATGTGGTTGGTCCAGTTCGGCTCGATACCGATCACGACCACCGCAGCGACGTTGGGGTTCTTGCCGTACCCGATGAGCGTGTCGAAGGTGAGATCGAGGTCGGCTCCGAACTGGAGTCGCCCGTACGGATGAGGGAGCGCGAGTGTGCCCCGAACGAGGTTCTGCACACCGAGAACAGCCGCGTTCGAGATGTCGTCGACGGAGATCAGCAGAACGAAGTTGCGGATTCCAACCCGCCCGTTCTCGCGGCGGTAGCCCGTGAGCGAGATGTCGTGGTATTCACTCATGATTCATCCCCGTGATGTTCGACGATCTGAGACCTTCCGCTCCATCGTTTGCCGTGAAGGTTGTGGGTATGGACGTGGGCGCCCCTGGCGATCGCCGTCGTGGACGATCCGATCGCTCGCCCGTACTCGACGACATCCTGGTGCGCTTCCTTCGGCTGCATTGCCACCTTGTGTGCGAGAGGCACGTCGTCGACGAGTTCTATCTCGGTCACACGTTCGCCTTCGAGGGTCAAGGCCTCGATGACCTCGCCCGTTCTCAGGTCCATCGTTGCCACACCGACATCGTCGTCGGCCTCGTGCAGCAGGATTCCCTTCTTCATCGCCAACCTCCTGGGGGATCACGCCCACCGTCACACGTCCGCGACGCGTCACGTAGGGCACTCGGTCACTTCCGGTCGTGCCGTGCCCGATCCCCTCGCAGCCGGCGGATCACCCGCCGACGAACAACCGAGGTCTCGATCAGTTCGTGTCTGTCGACGTCAGTATCGCCAGACGTTCCTTGTCGATTTCGGTCAGCTCTCCTCGTGTCGCTTCTTCGTTGCCGACGCCCCACTCGAGCGCCTCGCTCAACGCAACCCGAACTCGATGAAGCCACACCTCGTAGTCCGCAACGTGATCGTCTACGACAAGCGCCGCTATCTCGCCCAGCGGTGGACAGTCCTGATTCGGTCCCTCGAGCGTGCGAAATCCCTCCAGCCGATCCTTCAGATTTGTGCGCGCGATCAATGCGTTTGGCCGCACAAACCGCTGCAGCTCCTCACGCTTGCGCGACGCGCTGTTGAGCTCGACATACAACACATCGGTACCGTCATCGGCGCGCTCCGCTCCGTCCACCCAGAGAAGTAGTTCCCCCGCCAATGCCGACATCGAGGTTGCCCGGTCGCGACGTTGGACCAACCCTTCTCGCCGCTCGTCGATCTCGGCAAGGCGCGCCAGCGAGGGGTCATCGGCGGCCAACGCCGAAGTGCGCCGAGTCATCTCGGCGCCGAGCATCGCGCGGGCGAGCTCTGCTCCGTGCGCCTCCTGTTCGACAGTGCGCAGACGATGCTGGCCAGATGCCCGCCGCGACTCCAAGGCGGCAATCGATGCGTCGACTCGCATCAGCTCCATCTCATCGACTTGTGGGTCGCCTCGATCGCGCCGGAACCGCCCCATCAGGCCACCGGACCTTGCGGCCCGACGCGAAACCTGCTGACGAACCTCGTTCAACTCGACGAGCTCGGAATCCAGGCGGTTCAGCATGCTCCGCAGCTGGGCGGCGTCGGTTTCGGCTGCCGATTTGCGACGAGCCTCTCCCAACAAGGTCTCGAGGTCGGCCATCCAACCAGCATAACGAAGCGGGCTCGACGACCTCACGGCGGCTCCCGCTCCGTTCGCAGCCTGTTCCGCGTACTCCATTGGCCTCAGAACACCGTGCCCGGGTCGCCATGACACGGGAGTGACACACTTCTGGAAAGAATGATCCGGCAGTGATCGACAAGATGTCTGGCGCACGGGCTCGACGGAGATGTGAAGGCCCGACGTGTTGTTCGAGGGAACTGCCGGCCACGAACAAGGGGATTGCAGTGTCAGAAACCCGACTCTTCCGCAAGGAGGACCTCGATCTTGAACCCATCGACGGCATGAAGACCATCGGTTTGGTCAATGTGTCGATTTCCGAGCAACTCGGTGCCGGGATAGGTGTGTTCGAGGATTGCTCGATCCCCTGGCGCATCACCTACGACGAGGTCATCTACGTACTCGACGGGCTGTTCACGCTGCGAGTTGGTGAGCAGACATTTGAGGCCGCCGCCGGTGACGTTCTCTGGGTGCCGCGCGACACGGACATCGTCTATGAGGCGCAGGAACGCGTGACGTTCTTCTACGCGGTGCTTCCCGCCACAAACGCGCCATCGACCGCGAAACCGATCGACTACCGATCGAACGAAGGATGACGATTCCTCCGTCTCGTCTGTCGCGGTTGGACCCCGATGCCGGTCGACCCAACCCCAGTTGATGCGGTCAGCGATCAGCGGTTCGTGGTCTCGCCGAGCGACACCACCGGAACCGGGTAGCTGCTGACAAGACCGAGTACCACGTCCGTGTCACCGGACCAGTCCATGCCGGCGATCTCGTCGAGAGTACGCCTGCCACCGAGGGCGCGAAAGAGCCCGTATCGCGACGACCGAACAGAAGCGATCACGTCGCCCTGGCCGAGCACCCGCCGCTCGTCGCCAACGTCGACACCAACGGCACCAACACCCGCCTCGGTCAACGTCTGAACAAACGACTCGAGGTAGAAGTCCAAAGCCACCGCTACAGCGTCGTCGTCGCGATCCGCAACTTGGCCGAGCGCAACTCTCACGTCCGCGACATGTTGTAGAAGGTCTCCCAGGTAATGCGCCCCGAACTGATACCCGAACAGCTTCAGCCCACTCTCGAACACCGGCGCTTCGCGGCCCCACTCTTCTGCAAGCTCCTCGAGTGAGGCATCGCGGCGGCTGACGACCTGTTCGTCGGTCCACGCGTCGAAGTCTTCTCCATCACCAAACCGCTGTGCATTGAGGTCGGCCGCGATGCCCACAACGTGGGCGAGCACGTCGTGCACCGTCCATCCCGGCGTCGCCACGACCTCGATCGTCAGTCGCTCCGCCGGCAGCAGCCGAAGCAGGGACAAGAACCCGACTCGCTCGAGTTCATACAGAACGCCAGGTTCCAAATAGCGTTCGATGGCCATGCCGAAGAGTCTCGCGCAAGGCCACAACCACCATGCAACCGGGGTTGCTCGCCGAAGCCGAAGCCTCCCACGGCCGGGTGGCGACAGGCATCATGTCTGCTAGATTGGACACTATGTCCATCGGCGTAATCGGTCCCGACAAGTTCGCTCCCGACACCGACGACACAGCGTGACCGTGACCCGCGAACGCATCATCGACGCCACCCTCACCCTCGTCGACCAGCACGGTTTGGCAGGCGTCACCATGGTGGCCGTCGCCAAGACTGCCGGCGTGGCCAGAGCGACCCTCTACAACCACTACCCCGACATCCCAAGCATCCTGGCCGACGCGGCGAACGTACACGATCAACACGCCATCGACGGCCTGCAAAGAGCCCTCGGCGTTGTCTCCACTCCACCCCGGGCTGTCGAGCAACTCGCCCGCTACATTGCCTCGATCTCGAGTCGGGACCACACTCTCATCGCCCAACACTTCTTCCCGTCCGACAAACATCACCAGCTATCCGCGTTCGACATCGAACTCGAACACCAGATCCACTCGATTCTCACCAGCGGCATCACTTCTGGCGACTTCCGCTCCGACCTCGACGTCGATGCCACCGCCACCCTGTTGCGTCACACCCTGAATGGCGTCTCGGAGCTGGTCGCCGCAGCACCCGAACGACCGGCATCCATCGCCGACGACGCAATCACCACACTCTTGGCAGCGATCACCGCCCCGAACCGAGGACCTGCAACGACCTGGAACATCGACGGCAAACACGTCCTCATCACGGGGGGCACATCAGGCATCGGAAGAGCCACCGCCAGCCAACTTGCCCGTCTCGGCGCCCGTGTCACGATCACCTCCCGGACCCTCGCAGCCGCCCAGCTCGCCGCCGGCCAACTGACCCGAGAATCCCGAAACCAGGTCGAGCCGGCCCAGCTCGATTTGTCATCGCTCGATGCGGTGCGAACCT
>JAAETH010000071.1 GCA_024228575.1 Actinomycetes bacterium | reverse complement strand
GCATTTCTTGGCCCGGTGGCGGGTGGTGACTGTTCCGATCACCGTGATCCTCGCCGGGCTCGGTCTATACGGCTACACCCAGGTCGAGGAGAAGTTCGCACCGGGTGACCTCACCTCCTCCGACACGGACTTCATCATGAGCCTCGATGTACTGAGCACTCACTACGGCTCGAGCACCGGCATCAATGCCTATTATTACATCGAAGGTGACCTCACCGAACCGACCACGCTGGGCGCGATCGACAACCTGATAGTCGATCTCGACGCCGCCGACACGGCCGCGACGGCGAGCGGAGAAGCACCCTTCCTCGCTCGCGAATTCGATGGCTCACCCGCGGTCAGCAACAATGCGGCCACAGTCGTACGAGCGGCGCTGGCTTCGCCTGATGCGGTCGCGGCCATCGAGCAAGCCGAGGGCATCACCCTGACGGCGGAATCAAACGGGTTGGCAACCAGCGCGACCCAGGTCGCCGCCATCTACGACTATGTGTCGACCAACGGCATCCCCGGCCCCGACGGTTCGCTGCTGTGGCGGGCTGAGGATGTTGGCGGAGCGCTGTATGCCGGCGACGGCTTCCAGGCCACCAGAGTTGAGTTCGGCCTGGCCACTGTTTCCGACACCGAAGTGATGCTCAAGGCGCGCGACGCCATGCTGGTCGTGGGTGACGACTTCGAAGCTGCGACGCCCGAATTCACCGAGTTTGGCGTCACCGGTGATGGGGTGACCGAAGAGGACAGCCTGTCGGCCTTCACCGAATCGATGGTCACGTCACTACTCGTGGCCTTCGTTCTGTGCCTTGTCATCGCTTGGGCCTTCATGCGCTCCTTTCGCTACGCCCTGGTCTCGGTGGCACCGATCCTCCTGGTCGTCGGTTGGGTGTACGGCTTCATGTATCTCTTTGACTACGCCATC
>JAAETH010000070.1 GCA_024228575.1 Actinomycetes bacterium | reverse complement strand
TTCGACCCGGCAATCACCCGGCAAGGCGCAGTGCAGTCCTGGCCCGAGTTGTAGAAGCTGTTCTCCTTGAGGTTCGCCACCACCTGGTCGATGTCAGCGTCGTCGAACACGATCACCGGGGCCTTTCCACCGAGCTCGAGATGGACACGCTTGAGCGACTCGGAGGCCGCCCTGGCTACCGCCTTGCCCGCAGCCACCGACCCCGTGAGCGACACCATCGCCACACCGGGATGCTCGACGAGGGCAACACCGGCTGACTCCCCCGTGCCGCATACGACATTCAACACGCCGGGAGGTAGGACGTCGGTGAGCAGCTCGGCCAGCCGCAGGGCTGTGTAGGGGGTGAGCTCGGACGGCTTGAGTACCACGGTGTTGCCAGCCGCGAGTGCGGGACCGAGCTTCCAGGTCGCCATGTTGAGGGGGTAGTTCCACGGCGCGATCGACCCGATGACGCCAATCGGATCGCGTCGGACCATCGATGTGTACCCCTCGAGATACTCGCCGGCTGCCTTTCCCTCCAGGAAGCGTCCGGCCGAGGCAAAGAACCGCCAGTTGTCGCATGTCATATCCATCTCGAACTCGACGATCGACACCGGCTTGCCAACATTCTCGCATTCGAGCTGGGATAGCTCGGCAACATTCTCCTCGACCACGTCAGCCACCCGGTGCAAGATCTCGCTCCGCCCTCGCGGTGTCATGGCCGACCAGGCCGGAAAGGCGTCGGCCGCGGCCTGCACCGCGGCATCGACGTCAGCGGCGGAGCTCGACGCGACCTGGCCGAGAACCGACCCCGTCGCCGGGTTGATCACCGCGTCGGTTGCCCCGTCGATCGATGGGCTCCAGGCCCCTCCGATGTAGTTGTCGGTCAGCACCATCGCGCTCCTCCTGGTTGTGGACCTCCCGCCATGATGCGGCGACTGGGCCCGCTGAGCAAGAGCAAGA
>JAAETH010000069.1 GCA_024228575.1 Actinomycetes bacterium | reverse complement strand
CCGGTGGCCGAGGACGAGATGGGGCACGGTCTCGGGATCACCGGCGACGGATCCCGGCGCCAAGCGTTCGGCCAGCGGGATGGACCGGTTGAGAATCTGAAAGTCGGTAATCGCCACCGCCGGAGCGATAGGATCCTCCTCGATGCGGTCGGGGAAGAAGGCGGTGACGCCGCCGGCGCCGCCGAAGAACAATTCGCCGTCGCTGGTGCGGTAGGCCGGACCGATGAAGAAGTTGTTGTGATGGAGACCGTCATCGGTGTCGTAGCGGCGGATCTGCCCCGACCGGGGGTCGAGGCATGCCAGCCCGTGCTTGGTTGCCAGCCACAGCCGCCCGCGGTCGTCTTCGGCGATGCCGACGACGTCGTCGCTGGGCAGGCCGTCCTGCACCCGGTAGTGCCGAAACTCGGCGCGCTCACGGTGCCAGCGGTTGAGACCGACGCTGATGGTGCCGATCCAGAAGATTCCGTTGCCGTCCTGGTGGGCGGAGGTGACGTTGTTACTGCTCATGCTGTTGCGATCGTCGGGCTGGTGGGTGGTGTGGACGAATCCTCCCGAATCGGGATCGAACCGGCTGAACCCGCCGAAGGTGCCGGCCCAGAGATTGCCGGCGCGGTCCTCGAGCAGGGCGTAGACTTTGTTGGATCTCAGGCTCCGCGGATCCGCGGCATCGTGGGCATAGGTGATGAAGGCGTCCTGGTCGCGGGCGTAGCGTTGAACGCCCCCTCCCATGAAGCTGACCCAGACCGCGCCCGCTCGGTCTTCGAGCAGGCTGGTGACGGTCGTGGCAGCCAGTGAAGTCGGATCTCGTGGATCATGGGCATAGCGGGTGACCCGCCGGCGCTGTCGGTCCATGCGGCTGAGCCCGCCGTGGAGATGCCCTACCCAGAGATCGTCGCCGCGGTCCGCGAGCAGCGCTGTCGTCTTCGAGGACAGGAGGCTGCGCGGATTCTCAGCTTCGTGACGATAGTGGGAGATCACTCCACGCCTCGGTCTGCGGCGATCGAGGGCCGTCAATCCGCCGTTGTGAGAGCTGACCCACAGCACGCCAGCGCGGTCCTCGGTCACCCCCCAGACCCCGCTGCCCGCCAGGTCACCGTCCTCCCGGCGATACTTGACAAATCGTTCGCGACGTGGATCGTATTTGTTGACGCCGTTGAAATGGGCGATCCACACAATACCGGTGCGATCCTGCCGAAGGCCCAGGATGCGATCCGAGCCGAGGCCGCGGCGGTTCTCCGGATCATGGCGGAAGTGGACGAACCGCTCCCTGCGCTCCGCGGTCCGACCTGTCGCGGCCCGATCGGTACGAAAGACGCCGTCGGCGGCGGTCCCGATCCACAGCTCGCCGTCGCGATCTTCGAGCAGAGCCGTCACGGCGATGGAGTCACCGCTGGGCGCGAGGGAGTGCCGGATGAAGGCGTTGCGCTCGGGGTCGAGGCGATCGAGCCCGCTGTCGGTTCCGATCCACAGCTTGCCGCTCGGATCTTCGTAGATCTTGTTGATACCGCCATCGCTCAGAGATTCGGGGTCGTCCGGATCGTGGCGGTAGTGGACAAAGGTCTCCGCCGAACGGTGGAAGCGATCGAGCCCACTGCCGGTTCCCACCCAGAGGTCACCGTGGCGATCCTCGAGGATCGCCAACACCTCACCGGAGCCGATGCTGCCGGGATCGCCAGGAGCGTGCCGGTAGTTGGTGAACGAACCGTCCTCGGGGCGGAAGCGATGCAGACCGCCGTAGCTGCCGGCCCAGAGCGTTCCGGAGCGATCCTCGCAGAACGCGGCGGCAACGCCCTCCGGGCGGCGTGTGGGATTGTCCAGATCGAGGAGAAAGTGGGTGAAGCGGTGGGTGGCCGGATCGAATCGGTCGATGCCCTGGTTGCGCGTTCCGAGCCACAGAATCCCCTGACGATCTTCAAAGATCGCCAGGATCTTCTCCGCCGTCACCGACTCGGGGTCGTCGGGGTCATGCTGGAAAGAGGTGAATTCGTAGCCGTCGTAGCGCTGCAGGAGGCCACCGGTGGCAAACCACAGGAACCCCTGGCGATCTTGCAGCAGGTCCCAGACTGTGTTGTGGGAGAGCCCGTCTTCGGTCGTCAAGTGCTGGAATTCGATGCCCCGCGGCTTCCCCTGGCGGGGATTCTCGCCCGGGAGCGGTGGCGCCAGGGCCAGCAGGGCTCCGAGCGCGGTGAACAACCGCTTCTGGCGCGGCGGACTCCGGCCTCGGTCGCCGCGGTTCGAAAGCGTTGTCGGAGCTCTCGGAGTCATCATTCTGACGATCTGTATTCACCAACCGTCACCGATCACTCCCCTCCGCGCCTGCGCTCTCGCATCGGTTCGCCTCGGCGTCTATTGCCGGGTACCCTGTTTCGCCCATGACGATACCACTTTGTCGGCGCGCAAGATGTCTCTGGAGGCTGCCGGTAGCTGCGGCGGCTCCCTCGAGTCGAGAAAGGCAGAAGAACGGGAGAGGCAGGCGCGGAAATTTCACCAGCCAGAATGATACAAGGCTGCCGTTTCACCCGCATGTAGGGCAAGGTCGGTCGTTCCCGCCGACTCGCCGGCTCGAGCGGTTTCCAATTCTGTTTCCAATTCTCAACCAGGCCGGAACACATCCGGTCGCAAAGGAGATGCTATGTCAAACTCTTCGACTCGAATCCGTCCCTGTTGTCTTCGTTCACACCAGAATCCTCAAGCGCCTGTGAAGAGGCGCCCCGCCGTTTTCCTGTGGGCTTTCTTCAGCCTGCTCCTGGCCCTGACCTGTGTAGTCACCGCCGGAGCCCAAGAAGTTCTTCCACACAAGGGCATCGACTCGCGGGTCGACTATGCCTCCCTGGCCAAGATCGGCCAGTGGGACGACCGCAACTACCAGCTCACCCAGGACGACGTCGAGCTGCTGGCCGACGACGAAGCCGAGCTCGGCGGCACGGTACCGGCCTTCTACCGGGTCAAGGTCCGCAAGGCCTGGCCGGAAATCCAGGAGGGTAAGGCGACCTATCCCCTCAGTATGCTCAACGTCTTCCTGCACCATTACGGCGGCTATCTCCACGAAGGCAAGCTCTACCGCCAGGTCGAACGCCGCGGCGACCGCTTTTCCCTGATCAAGGGCGAGGAGGGTTATCCCCTCGAGAAGCTCGAGGAGTACGGCCTGGAAGATCTCGAAAAAGCCCTGCTCGGCGAGGTCCGGGTGACCAACCCGAACGGCGCCGCCGAATCGGCGATCAAGATCAACCACACCAACGTCGATCAGGTGATCGCCGGTACCAACGGCCCGG
>JAAETH010000068.1 GCA_024228575.1 Actinomycetes bacterium | reverse complement strand
TCTGTGCCTTCGAAGATGTCGTGGATCTTGGCGTCACGATGCCAGCGCTCGACCGGGTACTCGCGGGTATAGCCATATCCGCCGAGGATCTGGATCGCACGTTCGGTGACCCAGGTGGCGGTGCGGCCTGCCTTGAGCTTGGCCATCGAACCTTCGGCGTTCTTGAACTTCTTCTGCTTGCCAAGCCAAGCGGCACGCCAGATGAGCATGCGACTGGCGTCGATCTCGGTCGCCATGTCGGCGAGCATGAAAGCGATCGACTGGTTCTTGATGATGGGCCGACCGAAAGCGTGACGCTCCTTCGCGTACTCGAGCGAGTACTCGTACGCTGCCCGCGCAACGCCCAGCGCCTGGGCGCCGACGGCGGGACGGGTGGCCTCGAAGGTCTGCATGGCGGCCTGGGCGTTGCCCGGCTTGCCTTCACGAACTCGGGCGAGGCGTTCGTCGAGCTTGTCCTTGCCGCCGAGCAGGCAACGGCCGGGAATACGGACGTCGTCGAGCACGACCTCGGCGGTGTGCGACGCACGAATGCCGTGCTTCTTGTACTTCTGGCCCATGGACAGGCCCTTGGTACCTGGCGGAATGATGAACGAGGCGTGGCCCTTCGACCCGAACTCGGGCTCGACCACAGCGATGACTACGTGGATCTCGGCGATGCCACCATTGCTGATCCACGCCTTGGTGCCGTTCAGTACCCACTCGTCGGTCGCCGCATCGTAGACAGCACGGGTGCGATACCCGCCGACGTCGGATCCGGCGTCGGGCTCTGAAGCAGCGAACGCGCCGAGCTTGAGGTCGCCAGGGGTGCCATAACACTGGGGCACCCACTCCATGACCTGCTCGGAGGTGCCAGAAGCTGCAATGCCGGCGGCGGCCAGGCCACTACCCATGATCGCCATGCCGATGCCTGCATCGCCCCAGAAGAGCTCTTCGATGGCGACGGGCATGGTCAGCCCGGTGGGGTCGTTCATCATGGACTCGGCCATGAACTCCCAGCCGTACAGGCCTATCTCCTGGGCCCGCTCGACGATGGGATAGGGGAACTCTTCGCGCTCGTCCCACTCCGCGGCGTTGGGGCGGATCACGTCTTCGGCGAAGTCGTGAACCCACTTCTGGAGCTGGATCTGGTCTTCATTCAAATTGAGCGAGAAATCCATGGGAATCCTCCCGAGAGGTCGACTCCAACACCCGTCGACAGGAACGGGTGAGGGGTTACCAGCGGCAACCATTCCCTAAGTTACCAAGCGGTAACTTAGGGAGCAACCTCCATCTCGTCTCCCGGGAATTAGGTGCGCCAGCGAAACCGTGGATCGACGTGAAATGACCTGGGTCAGCCGGCGAGTTGCTCGTCGGAACGATTCGGGTCGTCGATGACAACCACACGTGCCTTGCCATGGTGCTTCGCGACATACATCGCCTCGTCGGCCTTGCGGAGCAGTTCGTCGACGTCCTCGGGCAGGTTTTCGCGAAACACGACGCCGATCGATGCACTCAGCCGCACCTTGGCCTTCGCCAGGACGAAATCGGCCTCCAACGAGGCCAACACACGCTCGGCGGCAACCCTTGCCCCCTCGAGATCGACCACCTTCTCCAGCAGGGCGACAAACTCGTCGCCGCCGAGGCGGGCGACCATGTCCGTCGGGCGCAGCGAGTCGCGAATGCGCCGCCCCACCGCCGCCAACAGCTCGTCGCCGGCCGCGTGGCCCAAGGTGTCGTTGATGACCTTGAACCCGTCGAGATCCATGAACAGGACCGCGACACCGGTGGCCGCTCCTGCCCTTCGATCTCTGTGGGTCTGGAATCGTAGGGCGAAGCTGTCGCGATTCGGAAGGCCGGTGAGCGAGTCGTGGAACGCCTGGTGTTGCAGCTTCTGCTGGAGGCGCTGGATCTCGGCATGGGCCGACGCGTGGGTCAACACCACCCCGGCATGAGCCGACATCAGCTCGAGAGCGCCGAGCAATTCGTCCGAGACGACCCCACCCACCACCAGCACGGCCACGACCTCGCCGTCGGACCGCACCGGAACGGCTGCGGCCGCGACGAGATCGGAATCGCCCGCCAGCTTCGAGATCTGCTCTGGTCCGAGCGTCACACGACGATCACTTCTGGCAACCTCGCGAGCGACCCTCTCGACGAGGTGCTCCATCACAGCGTCCGACGATTCACCAGACGACGACCCGGCTTGCCAGATGGCTCCGTTCCAGTCGGCGACGGCAACACGGTCGAAACCCAGTTCGCGAGCCGACGCCTGAAGGTTGCGCAACACCGAAACCCTGTCGAGCGACGTCATCCTCCTGGCGGCATCGGCTACGACCTCGAGGGTCGCCGAGTGCTGCTCTGCAAGCGATCGCGCACGCCGGTGTCGGCCGGCCTCTCTCGCCAGCTCGGCGGCGAGGAACCCTGCCGTGACCCCGATGACGGTCAAGGCTCCGACCCGTTGCAGCACCACCGCAGGCGAGAAGGTCACCGCCTCATAGCGGGCGGCCGAGAACACATCGCGAAGGACATAGGCAACCGACATGGCGCCTATCGTCCACATCGCTGCTCTCGCTCCGAAACGAAGTGAGGCCTCGAGGATCGGAAGAACCAGCAGCACCCACAACGGCCCACGGGGATCGGCCCCAGCCAACCACACGACACCGACGACCAGCCCCGAGTCGACCATCAACTGCCACAACGCCGCCCGTCGAAGTGTGGACGATTCCACACCATCGCGCCTGGCTGGGTCGAGCACGTTCACCAACAGCAGGCCTAGCCCGACCAGAACCGCAACCACCACGGGAGCGACCAGAGGCGCGGGATCGTCGGGAAGCTGGAGTGTCACCAACAACGAGGCGACGGCAACCGCGGCAACACCCCTGGCTCGACGAACCAGGGAGGCATCGCGGCGCTCGACAGCGAGCGATCGCGGGCCGCGATCAGTCGTGCGCTCGTATGCCAACCTCGCCTCCATCGCTCAAAGGTTGACACTCCTGGAACGCCGGGTCTCGGATACCCGTCACCGTGCACGGGATGGAAGCAAAAGGTGAGCTGGCCACCCCACGGGCTGGGTAGCGTTGTTCCCTATGACGAAGATGCCCGACAAGCCGACGCTCGACGGTCTGGAAGAGCGCTGGAACGAGAGATGGGAGGCCGGCGGCACCTATCGCTTCGACCGCTCGAAGACCCGCGGCGAGATCTTCGCCATCGACACACCTCCACCAACGGTGAGCGGCTCGCTACACGTCGGCCACATCTTCAGCTACACCCACACCGATGCCGTCGCCCGCTACCAGCGCATGGCGGGCCGCGAGGTCTTCTACCCGATGGGCTGGGACGACAACGGTCTGCCCACCGAACGTCGGGTCCAGAACTACTACGGAGTCAGCTGCGACCCTTCAGCCCCGCACGACCCCGACTTCACACCTCCAGCCAAGCCCGAAAAGCGAGCGATCCCGATCTCGAGGCCGAACTTCGTCGACCTGTGCCTCCGCCTCACCATCGAGGACGAGCGCGCCTTCGAGCACCTGTGGCGCACCCTCGGCCTCTCGGTCGACTGGTCGATGACCTACGCAACCATCGACGAGGTCAGCCAGCGCACCAGCCAGACCGCATTCCTGCGCAACCTGTCGCGCGGCGACGCCTACCAGGCCGAAGCCCCGACCATTTGGGACGTCAGCTTCCAGACAGCTGTCGCCCAGGCCGAGATCGAGGAGAAGGAACAGGCGGGCGCCTACCACACGATTCCCTTCGAGCGCGCCGATGGCGACGGCCCGGCGGTCGTCATCGAGACCACACGTCCCGAGATGCTGCCGGCTTGTGTTGCCCTGGTCGCCCATCCCGACGACGAGCGTTATCAGCCCCTGTTCGGCAAGCGGGTCATCACACCCCTGTTCGGTGTTGAGGTCGAGATCAAGCCACACACCCTCGCCGACCCCGAGAAGGGGTCGGGCATCGCCATGATCTGTACGTTCGGCGACACCACCGACGTCACCTGGTGGCGCGAACTCGACCTGCCGATGCGTTCGGTGATCGACCGGCGCGGACGGCTCGCTCCCGTCGCGTGGGGCGAACCGGGCTGGGAGTCGATCGACACCGCAGCTGCAATCGCGAACTACAGCGACCTCGAAGGCAAGAACGTCAAGCAGGCCAAGACCCGCATCGTCGAGCAGCTCCAGGAACAGGGGATCCTCATCGGCGAACCTCGCCCGATCGAACACATGGTCAAGTTCTTCGAGAAGGGCGACCGCCCCCTCGAGATAGTCACAAGCCGTCAGTGGTATATCCGCAACGGAGGCCGCGACGATGTGATCCGCGCCGAACTGATAGAGCGCGGCGAGCAGCTGGTGTGGCACCCGCCCTACATGCGCCAGCGCTACGAGAGCTGGGTCGAAGGACTGAACGGCGACTGGTTGATCAGCCGCCAACGATTCTTCGGTGTCCCCATTCCGGTCTGGTACGCGGTGGATCAGAACGGTGAGGTCGATCACGACCAGATCCTTCTGCCAAACGAGGCATCACTTCCAATCGACCCGTCGACCGACATCCCCACCGGCTACGACGAGTCGCAGCGCGATCAACCCGGTGGTTTCATCGGCGACCCGGACATCATGGATACGTGGGCGACATCGTCGCTGACACCCCAGATCGCGGGGCGGTGGATCGATGACCCCGACCTGTTCGAACGGATCTACCCGATGGACATGCGCCCCCAGGGGCACGACATCATTCGAACCTGGTTGTTCTCGACCGTGGTTCGTTCTCACACCGAGGAAGACAAGCTGCCGTGGAAACATGCAGCACTCTCGGGGTGGGTTCTCGACCCCGATCGCAAGAAGATGTCGAAGTCCAAAGGAAACGTTGTCACCCCTCTTCCACTGCTCGAGCAGTTCGGGGCCGATGCTGTTCGCTACTGGGCCGTCAACGGTCGCCCTGGCACCGACACCGCCGTCGACGAGGGACAGATGAAGGTGGGCCGACGGCTTGCCATCAAGATCCTGAACGTCTCGAAGTTCGTCCTCGGACTGGCCGGCGACGACGCCTGGTTGGGCGAGGTCACCGAGTCACTCGACAAGTCGGTCCTCGCCGCGCTGGCCGACGTCGTCGAAGTCGCCACCGAGTCGTTCGAGAACTTCGACTATGCAAGGGCAATCGAACGCACAGAAGGCTTCTTCTGGCCGTTCTGCGACAACTATGTCGAACTGGTCAAGGGACGCGCCTACGGATCGGGATCCGACGAGGCCGTCGCCTCGGCCAGACGCACCCTGGTCGAAGCGTTGTCGACGCTTCAGCGCCTCTTCGCTCCACACCTCGCCTTCGTCACCGAGGAGGCATGGTCGTGGTGGCAAGACGGCTCGGTCCACACCACCGATTGGCCGGCTGCCGAGCACCTTCGCTCGCTGGCGTCGAACGGGGACCCTGCTGTCTTCGAAGCAGCTGCCGGGGTCCTCGGCGAAGTCAGGCGCGCCAAAACCGAGGCGAAACGCTCACTCCGAACCGAGGTGGAAACTGTGGTTGTGCGCGACACAATTTTGCGTTTGACTCTCATCAGCGAGGCAACGTCCGATCTGAAGGAGGCAGGCCGAATCGCGGCTCTGCAACTGGAAACAGCAGACGATGCAGGGGTTGAAGTGACCCTCGCTCCGGAGGGCTAACCAGCCGACCCGAGCGAGATCATGGTGACCCCACCCGGGGACCCACCATGACATCCAGCAAGAAACTGAGAAAGAACCTCACAAACCTCGCGGCAGCGACCGCGTGTGCACTATTGCTGGCAACCGTGTTCCCGCCGGCAGCCAGCGCTGAAGAGGAGACCACGCAGGTCGCTTTCTCGCTGGGTGGTGGCGATGTCCATGAGTTCGGTGGGGCGACATTTCACGGCTCGCTGAGCGACATCGATCTGCCGACCCCGGTCGCGGCTATGGCCGCACACCCGTCGGGCGACGGCTACTGGCTCGTATCCGAGGACGGAGCCGTTCACTCATTCGGCAACGCTCCATACCACGGTGACCCATCGGGTATTCCACTCGCGGCACCCATCATCGACATCACACCCAGCGCGAGCGGCAACGGCTACTTCCTGGCCGCATCCGATGGTGGCGTGTTCACCTTCGGCGACGCGACCTACCACGGTTCGGCAGGCGACATCGCCCTGGCGGCACCGGTCGTCGCAATAGCGGCGACACCCAGTGGCAACGGCTACTGGCTGGCCGCCGTCGACGGAGGCGTGTTTTCCTTCGGCGATGCGGCCTTCCACGGATCGGCTGGCCACATCGCCCTCGCTGCCCCGATGGTCGACATCTTGCCGACCACATCCGGCGATGGCTACTGGATGCTCGGAAACGACGGAGGTGTGTTCGCGTTCGGCGCGGCACCATTCCACGGATCGGCTGCGGCCCACATACCCAGCGGCGTCGACCTCGTTGGTGGCGCACTCTCCGCCGACGGATCCGGCTACTGGTTGGCGGCGAGCAACGGGGCCGTCTTCGCCTTCGGCACCGCCGAATACCACGGCGGCGTCACAGCATCAGGAGGCGAGCCGATCGCCGACATCTCCGCAACCGACGGCGGATATTGGCTCGCCACAACTATCGGCGGCGACTACTTCGAGACGCCGATCCCGGCGAATTCCGGAAGTGGCCGAAGGATCGTCTACTCGAACAGCGACCAGCGTCTCTGGGCAATCGAGAACGGCGAGTACATCGTCGCCACCTATCTGATCTCCGGCCGCCGCGACACACCGACGCCTGGCGTCTACGACGTGTTCTCGAAATCTCGTTATGCCACGGCCGGACACGACGGCATCACGATGCAGTACATGGTCCGCTTCGCCCACGGACGCCGCCTGGCGATCGGCTTCCACTCGATTCCGACCTACGGCAACGGCCGACCGATGCAGAGCGAGTCCGCGCTGGGCACCTACCGAAGCAGTGGATGTGTCCGCCAGCGCCTCGACCAGGCCGAGTTTCTCTACAACTGGTCGGTCGTCGGCGACGTCGTCATCGTCTTGCCGTAGCCCATACCCTTCGGGTTCCGACGCCTCCACAACGTTCCGGCCTCACACGGCCCCAGTGTTGGGCTGACCTCGTGAGTACCCAGGATTAGGTACGCGGCACCTGTGCGCGCGTAGGTTCGGCGGCATGGAATCGGCCACGCTATACGCGGTTGAGAACGGTGTCGCGACGATCACCCTCAACCGACCCGACAATCGGAACGCACTCAGCCTCGAGTTGATCGACTCGCTGGCGGCGAACCTCGACGACGCCTTGGCTGATGACGAGGTCAGGGTCATCGTGTTGACGAACGCGGGAAGTACATTCTGTGCCGGCGCCGACCTCTCGTCATCACGACCGGCCGGCGAACCGAGCTCGGGTCGCACCTTCGTCGACGTGTTCAACATGATCCTCGACTCGCCCAAACCAGTCGTCGGACGCATTGCGGGGCACTGCATGGGTGGTGGTGTCGGTCTAGCCGCTGTATGTGATATCTCGGTGGCGATCGACTCGGCCAAGCTCGGCTTCACCGAGGTGCGCCTCGGCGTCGTCCCCGCGATCATCTCGGTCGTATGCCTGCCGAAGATGCGCTCCGGTGACGCCAGGGAACTGTTCCTCACCGGTGAGCGCATTTCGGCGGCACGCGCAGCCGAGGTCGGAATCATCAACAGATCGACTCCTGACGATCAGCTCGACCAGGAGCTCGCCGGCATCATCACGAATGTTGTGAGGGGTGGACCACGGGCCCTCGGACTCGCAAAGGCACTGATCACCCGAGTGCCCTCGATGGCTCGCGATACCGCCTTCGAGACCATGGCAAAGGAATCGGCCGCGTTGTTCGGGGGTGACGAGGCCGGGGAGGGAATCGCAGCGTTCCGTGAACGGCGAGACGCCTCGTGGATTCCTACTGGCGAGTAGTCGCCTGACCAGCGCGCGGCAGAGCCACCCACGTGCGACCCGGGTCGAGCTTGATCGGTTCGCCATCGAGCGTGGTCAGTGTTGTCACATCGGTCCTCGTCGGCCTAGACCAACGGGCCTCGATGATGTGCCCATCGACGAGGACGAAGGCGTCACCTTCGCCGACTGTGATCGCCTCGGGCGATACCGGATCGGCCGGTGAACGCCCGTAGGAGATGACCTGGACCACAACATTGGGGGGCGCAACCAGGACACCGTCGGCATCGGTGTGCTGACTGCCGTTCTGGGTTCTGGCCCACCCGCCAAGACTGGCGTCCCAGTCGTAGCTGATCTCGTGCTGTCCGTAGTCGATGTCGATACCGGTGGTCGGTACGGCCGACTCGGATAGGGCTTCGCCCTCGGACCGATACTCGAAGATGGCAGGCGGAAGGCCACCGTCGTCGCCACGTGCCGAGAACAAGTCGGCGGTTGAGGTGAGAAGATTGTGAGGCGCGCTCTTCGACCGCTCGCGGTAGTAGAGCTCTGGTAACGCGTTCACGTTGACGTTGATCGCGTCGACATTACGCAGCAGGCTCAGCACGGTCGGGTTGCCACCCGAGTTGGCGAACAAAGGCGTGTTCTTGTCGGTGAGCAGATCAAAGTCGGAGGTTCGCGCCGACCGTACGGGACCCACAGGTGATGCATCGATGCTGTGGAATAGCGCTGCAAGTCGAGTGATGTCCGCCTCCACAACTTCCTCGTAGACGATGTCGGCTGCGTTGATGCCCCACTGGGGGCGGGCGTTTCTGTGGTTGTCGATCTTGACCAGCAAGGCTGGCCGGGTGATCTCGTCCTCGACGGGCAGTCCGGTCAGAGGCGCAACGGGTCCGAGGGGCTCCGTGGTGGTGGTCGACTCGGCCAAGGTGGCGGGGACCTCGGCTTCGGTTGTCGAGGTCGTCGATGAGGACTGGTTCGGCAACGGGTCGATCTCGACGGTGGTGGTCGTCTGGTCTGCAATCAGCGCATCCTCGTCGACCGACGTCGACGAGCCACCACTACACGAGACTGCGAACAGCGCTACTGCGCCGAGAATAAGAATGGCGCGCATACGAAGCGACAAGGGGACATTCCTTCGGAGAGCGGGTACCGGTCGTACCGGCTGACAACGAGGTCAATGTTAGTGGGCTCGGCCTCATGACAAAGGTCAGCACCATCCGCGACCAGCGCACCCACAACTCGCACCTGCAGAGTGTTGCCGGGTACGTTCGTGCCCCATGGCAGGAAACGTGACACTGAATCTCGACGGAACCAGGGCGACCATCACCCTCGATCACCCCGAGCGGCACAACGCCATCAGCCGCGAGATGTGGTCCGGCTTGTTCGATGCCGCCAACACCATCGCGGCGACCCCCGACGTGCGCGTCGTCATCTTGCGAGGTGCGGGCGAGAAGGCCTTCGCTTCAGGTGCCGATATCTCACAGTTCTCCGAACACAGATCTGACGGCAACGCGAACACCGCCTACGACGACACGACGGCGGCTGCCACATCGGCGTTGGCTCGCCTCCCGATGCCCGTCATCGCAGCGATCCACGGATTCTGCCTCGGCGGTGGGCTTGCCGTCGCACTGACCGCTGACATCCGGATCGCGGCAGACGACGGCCTCTTCGCCATACCGGCGGCTCGCCTCGGACTCGGATACAACGTTGCGGGCATCGCCAACCTGATGTCGCTCGTCGGGCCATCGAACGCCAAGGAGATCCTCTTCACCGCCACTCGTTTCACCGCTTCCCAGGCTCTCGACATGGGCATCGTCAACGAGGTGGTCGCCAAGGAGGAGCTCGAGGAGAGGGTCGACGAGCTGGCGGGGAGCATCGCAGGCAACGCACCGCTGACCATCAGATCGGTGAAGCTCGCCGTCAGGGAACTGACCAAGCCAGAATCGCAACGCGACCTCACCGATGTGATCGCCGCTATCGACCAATGTTTCGAGAGCGACGACTACAGGGAAGGTGTTGCCGCATTCGGCGAGAAACGGCCACCGGAGTTCCGCGGGGTTTGAGCGATTGAGGAGACCCTGGCGGTCTGCCTACGGATTTCGACGACCCTCGCCCTTGGCCCTTCGCCTCTCCTCGAGTTCGTCGTTCAATCCGTCGACCTCACCCTCGAGCTGGCGATAGCTAGCCAGTCTGGCGTGAGCTATCAGTCCCTTCGCCACGGCCTCGGCGACAGCGCAGTCTGGCTCGCCGTTGTGGGCGCAGTCACGAAACCGGCACGATTCTGCGGCTTCAGCGACCTCTGGGAAGGCCAAGTCGAGCCCTTTGTTGTCCCAGAGCTGGACCTCGCGCATACCCGGCGTGTCGAGCAGCAGGCCACCGCTGTCGAGGGGAATGAGGTCACGACGAACCGTTGTATGCCGGCCTCGTCCGTCCTGGCGGGTTTCTCGGACGAGCTGGAGCTCGGTGCCCAGCAGAACATTCACGAGGCTCGATTTGCCGACGCCAGACGACCCGACGAAGGCAACCGTTCGGTTCTCGTCCGCCAGGGCCGCTACCTCGTCGATGCCGATGCCCGACGTTGCCGACGAGACGATGACGGGTACGTCGGGGGCGACCCGACGAACAGCGGCGAGAGCGTCATCGAGCGCATCACGATTGGCGACACGGTCGGCTTTCGACAAGACGATGATGGGATCACACCCACCGCCGTAGACGACTGCGAGGTAGCGCTCGAGGCGACGCTCGCTGAGGTCGCCATCGAGGCCAGCGACGATGAGGACACGATCGATGTTTGCGCCGACCGCCTGAGGTCGCGGATCGCGACCGGGGGCACGGCGAACAAAGATCGACCGACGCTCGAGGACCGACTCGATCACGTCGGCACCCTCCGGCCCGGCAGCGGGGTTCACGACGACCCAATCGCCCACACTAGGAAACTCGAGCAGATCGTCGGCGTCGCGTCGCAGTGCCGGTGACACAACGGCGTTGTCGGACACCACAAACGGTTCCTCGAACAACCCGAAGAGGTCGTAGTAGCCGCGATGTTCGGTCGCAATACGGGCCACGCGGTCACCGTCGCCAACCTCGTGACGGCGCGACTCGACCCAACCGAGTTCGTGCAGGTTCCGTCGCGAGACTGTCATCGCGTCGACCGTAGCGCTACAGCGGTCACGCGCCAGAGCCCTCGTGAAATTGCTGAGCACCGTCAGT
>JAAETH010000067.1 GCA_024228575.1 Actinomycetes bacterium | reverse complement strand
CTGACACCTCCGCCACGGCGTGTTCGCCGAGCCCTCATCCGTCGTCCGATCGTCGGGCCCACGAACACCGATTGTAGCCAGCATCCGCTCGAACGAGCCGGCGCTGCCGCTCTGCTCATCCACGTCATTCTCATCGGCGACGTCGGCCCCGAGACCGTCCTCATCACGCTCGGATTCATCGCACGAATCCCCGCCATCGTGGCCGCAGCGTAGCCGTTTCGCCTGGTCAGCGCACCGGACGGGGCTCAGATCGATAGTAGTTCGACTTCGACATCGAGAGCGTTGCGGAGGCGCCGAAGATCCCCGATGTCACTCGTGACGATGAGATCACCCCGGGCTGCGGCGCCAACCACAACCGATGAGTCCACCACATCAGAGGTACCGGCCACGCCACACGCCGCCCCGGCTGATCGCTCCCTCACCTCAGTGAGATCCTCGACACGGCACCCGGCCAACAACCGTGACATCTGCGCCTGTGGTCCACCGCGCCAGCCTTGCCCCAGCACCCCGGCGTCGTATGTGGTGCCCATGTGCTACCCGACGCGCCGGTCAGCTTCGGCAGGGGTACCGCCGGCGTCGAGCACTGCGTCGGCCCACGCCAACTCCTCAGCAGTCAGCTCACCGTGTTCAGCCTCCCACGATCGAACCGCATCCAGACCGGCCTCGACCACCAGCGCCCGCTCCGCAGCCGCAGCCACCGACTCATCCGACGCCACCGAAAGCTTCTTCACAGCCATGAACGCAATGGTAGTACCCCATTCCTACCAGGCTCCACCGAGGACCCTGGGCCTGGCGGAGCTCCTACTGGAATGAGTTGACGAAGGTGGAGCTACCGCCGCGCACGAACTCCCCGAACGAGACGCTGTCGGCTCAGGCACGTGTTTGGTCGCGGTCACCACCGTGACGCCTTCGCCATCTTGGGCGCCTACATCGATGAGCTTGCAGACGTTGGGAATCTGGATGGGGAGGCGATCGTCGGCATCGAGTTCGTCAGGATGATGGTGGCCCTCGACCGGGTGCACGACGCGGCGGCGCTGCTCGGGCATTTCGACAGCACCGGCCTGCTTGCGGTGGAAGGGCTCGGATTCAAGATCTTCCTCGCCGATGCGATCGAGGTCGTTGAGGCCCGCGTCGATCCCGCCGCCGCAACCGGTCGCACTGCCGACGAGGCCATGGGCGACCGAGAGGCTCCCTCCCTCACGCAACAGGTGCTCAATGACCTGCTGGGCTGACGAGGAGTCCCAAGGCTCAGGTCATTGGTCGAACCAGTCTTCGGTTTCGAGTTGGTGCCAGATCCGGGCGACGGCCTGCCCACCCTGTCGGATCACCCGGCGCTCGTCGTCGACCACGAGGTGGCCATTGCGGACTATGAAGCGGCCGTCGATCATGACGTCCTGCACACAACGCCCGTGGCTGTAGAGCAAGTGGTTGAGCGGCTCGGGGGGTGGTGCGCCATTTCCGACGAGTAGACCGGTCACATCGACGGTGATGAGATCGGCCTTGGCCCCTACTGCCACGCGACCTAGGTCGGATCGACCCAAACCGTCCGCCGCATCGATGGTGGCTGCCCTGATCGCATGCCAGATGGTCGGCCGCACCAGCGATCGCGGGGAGGATTCCTCCAACAGGGAGAAACGGGCCTGCCCGTAGAGCACCGCCAGCTTCACGTTCTCCAGATGATCGTTGGAGTGAGTGTCGATGCCGATGTTGGTACGCACGCCGGCAGCCAGGAACTCGGGCCATGGCTGGGTGCCGCCTCCGGCACCGCCGGCCGACGGGTTGTGCACATAGGTCGCGTTGTTGGCCCGGAGGATCTCGGGGTCGGCATCGAGGTCGGCCCCAGTCATGTGGGCGGCCAGTAACGGCCCGTCGTAGAAGCCGAAGTCGCCGATCCACTCGGCTGGGCGTTTCCCCCACAACCGCTGCACCGTCTGGGTCTCCGCAGGGCCCTGGGACAAATGGAGGTGCAGACCATTGCCCAGCCGCTGGGCCGCGTTGGCCGCGGCCCGCATGGTGTCGGGAGTGTGGGTGTCGGTCGCGTGCACACCGATCTGGGGACGAATGCGGTCGTTGTTGGTGCCGTTGTGGTCGAGCCCGAACTGCAGCGATGCCGCGATCTCGTCGAGAGAGCCGGGTACCGACTCGAACAGGGGCCGATCCTCGGTGCGTCGCCAGATCTCGAACAGTCGTCCGATCCCGGGCACCATCGCGCTGGGGTACCCCCGTAGCCCCCATCGTCCGGCAACCCGGACATAGGACTCGGCCTGGCGCAGGCTCAACGCCATGTCCACCTGGGTGGTGCAGCCACTCCGGACGAGCTCGGCCAGGTTGTGGGCCGTCACTGCATCGAGGTCTTCGCGGCCGAGCTCCTCGACCAGCTCGAGTGGGCGCCCGTAGCCCCGGCCCCCCTCGATGAGTCCGCGCGTGGTCGTCCCGCCCGCGACATGGGTGTGCCCGGAGATGAGGCCCGGCAGCAACAGAGTGCCGGGAGCAGTGATTCTCCGGTACCGGCCGCGAACCCGACCGGGCACGATGGCCTCGATCCGGTCATCCGCCACCACCACCGAATGGTCCCGTAGCAGGTGGAACTGGTCGTTCTCGTCGCACGCCAGAACCCAGCTCGGCTCGATCGCGGTTGGTCGTCTCGCGACGCTCGTGGGCCCCCGCGCCGCCCAGCGTCGACTCCGATCCGTGGCCTGCTCGACCCAGCGGTGAGGTGCGCCTCGCCAGGTCTGAACGTGGTCATGGCCTTCGATTCGCGAGCACAGCACACACATCTTCTGCCCCTCCCTCGTCCTTCGTCCTCACCATGGTCGCTCGGTTTGGTCGGCCGGGGCGACCAGCACCCGGACAACTCGGCACTAGGTTCCTGGTCGAGTGCCTGGAAGCGAGTGAGGAGACCGAGTGGGGCTCGAAGACGGGCGCGTGCGCTGACCAGGTCAGATAGCGGCCATCCCGGATCCTCGTGTTTCGTATCCTCTACCGATTCCTGGCCAGCCTGGCGCGTCTTTCGGTCCGGTCTGATCGTTCGAGGGACCTTGAGATCATCGTGCTTCGCCACCAGTTCACCGTGCTG
>JAAETH010000066.1 GCA_024228575.1 Actinomycetes bacterium | reverse complement strand
GGGCATCAGAAACGCGCGAGAACGCAATTGACCGATGACTCGGCCTGCACCCGATGATCCAGAAAAGGCCCCTCTGAGCAGGCACTTCGCGTCTTCATGCGACTCTGCGGTTCAGCGTGCTTCGGTGCTGGTGAGCCTGGGGGACCAGGGGTCGGAGGTTCAAATCCTCTCAGCCCGACCATGTGATGTCTCAGGACATCTGCAAGGTCTGAACCCCCATCAGGGGTTCGGGTCTGTTGTCTTTTTGAAGCGGGGTTGGTAGCGGCGTGTGGGGTCGAGGGTGAGTACTCTGAGGAGTTCTCCGGTGGTCTTGTCGACGACGCGGATGTCGAGATCGTTGATGAGCATGATCACGGGTGTGCCTTTGAGCGGTCGGCCGAGGCTGATGTCGTGCATGCGTCCGGCGTGTCGTAGTGACACGGTTCCGGTTTTGTCGACGCGGTCGCGTCTGATCCGGTGGTGAGGTCCGGTGTTGGAGCCGGCTGGCCTGTGCCGCTCGAAAGGTCCGTCACCGCTGATCAGGCTGCGTTTCGGTACTCGCGGATCGGCTGGTTCTGAGGGCGGTTGCGGTCGCCGCGGCGCGTCTGGTGGCTTGTGAAGTGGTGATGGTGGCCGTTGTCCGAGCGATTGGTTTGGGGGCAACCTTTGGTGCTGGTTGTGGTGGGAGATGCTGTCGACGATGAGGCGATCGAGCTGTCGGCGGTTCCAGATGATGGTCCAGGGAGATTGGTCGGGTTGTTTGTCGTGCGCCAGTTGGCAGGGACCAGTCTCAGGGGTCTGCGCCACCTGGTAGGGGCCACGCTTGCGCTAGCTGCAATGGAGCACTTGTGAGGGTTCTGGAGGGTCGGTGTCGTTGACGCTGTGATCGCCGGTGTCGCGTCGATTGACCCGAAAGGTGGCACCAGGCGTTCAGCGAGGTTCCGGTGTTCGAAGTCAGAGAAGTGCTCAGGTTGTGGATGTTGGGTCACGGCTAGGGAAGGACCGCTTCGTTGGTGTGTTGCGACCGCAAGCGCGTGACCAAGGTGGTCGGCATCGCGAAGGGTTTGTGCCTCTCGGCCGGCGATAGTGCGATGGTGTTGAGGGACAGCTTCGTGGGCGAGGTGATGAGCATCGAGCTGTAGGTCGACTTCGGTGAGCTTGGCCCCATGCTGGACGAGGAGATCGGCAAGAAGCGTCGGGTGTGGGCGTTGGTCTTCACGCCGGTGTTCTCTCGTTGCAGCTTCGTGTGGTTGTCCTTCGACCAGACGCTGGCCAGGCGATCGACGGGTCCGAAGCAGACGGTCGCATGATGAACATCGACATCCCTGTGAGCACACCATCCACATACGCGTGGGTTGTCCCGAAGTCCGTCCCGCCGGTTGAGGATCGACGCGTTCTGGGCAGACCGGCTTTCTGTCGAGTAACAACTCACCATGGAGTGTCAACACTGCGAGAGCCCAACGACGTGCGCGTGTCCGGCCGGACCCGAGCTCTGTGCAGCGGGTGGGGCGTGCCCGTGCGGTACGTCCTGCCCTTGCCCGCTGCCCGGACACGAGCCTTCTGACAAACGGCCTGTCCGTTGCCCGGTTCCGATTCTCTGCGGGAAGTGGGGCTTTCTCCTCGGGGTTGTCGGCGTTCTGCTGTTGTCCTTCTTCTGCGTCTGGTGGTGGCCGGACACACCCTTCGCCGCAATCGCGGTACTGCTGCTGATCGTTCCCGTTGTCTTCGCCGCGATACTCACGATGGCCTACTTCGGCCGGTGGGGGCGTCGAGCCACGATTGTTGCACCGATGATCGGGCTCGTACGGTGGCTGTGGCTGATGCTCGGCCTTGTCGTGTTTGTGATAGGGATCGCCGCATTGGTCGAGGGGTCGGAGCGTCTTTCCGCACTCGTTCTCCTTGTTGCCGCTCTGATCCTCGTCCTCGGTGCGTGGAGCCGGATGGTCGTAGTCGTCTTCTGGATCAAACCGTGGCTCGTGATGTTGCCGATCCTCGCGCTGGTGCTCGGCGGCTTGGTCCTCGGATTTGTAGGCCTGGCGCGAGGTGATGAGCTGTTCGGTCCGCTCGGTGTTCTCGCCTCGGTGATGCTGATCTTGCTGATGTTCGTGTTTCCCTGGTGGCGCGTGCAGCTCGGTGGCACCCAGCGGGCCCACTTCGGGACTGGGTTCCCGGTCCTGATGGTGATCATGCCGATCGTCGTGCTGATCGCCGGCCTCATTCTCCTGGTCGTGCACGGATTGCCGCGCCCAGGCGATGACGGGCAACTCGACCGCGGGTCCGATGGCTCCGAGCTTGTCTCCGAAACAGCGAAGCAACCAGTCTCGGATACGGATGCGGATGCCGATGCCGACAAGGACGTGGCTGACCAGGAAGACGACGCCCAGGCTGAAGCCACCACGACCACCACAGGCGTGAGCAGTCCTGTCACGACCGACGATGAACCTGAGGACGTGGGTCCGATTCCCGAAGATCAGACCTATGCCTTGGCCATGTCCGATGGCCGCCAGTTCCCGATCTTCTGGTTCGTCGATGGCGCTGAGGAGTGGGTTGGCATCGTCGCCGACCGGCCCGAGAGCTGCTGGGTGTTGCAGTACGACGCCGGCGATGCCGATGTGTTCGGGACTTGCATAGCCGGCTTCCCCGAGGGAGGCGAGCCCGATCCCGCCGAGATCATGTTCGTATCGGACGCGAAGATGATCTTCCGCCTCCGCAGCGTCGAACAGCTTGTGGTCACCGACCTCCTTACCGCTCAGGGCATCGAGATGGGGCTCGCCGAGCAGAACTTCACGGTCATCAATCTCGCGGGTGATGAGGTGACAATCGGAAGTGAAACGTTCATGCGCTGATTGTGGTCGCCAACCGATGTGGCGTTCGAGCTGGAGGCTGGCTCCAGATGACGATCTGGTTCAGGGCTTCGCGCTGGATGGATCCGATCCATCGCGGATCTGGCGCTCTCCATTTCGCCACTCGAGGCACGGGCAGCCGCCTACTGGTGGTCGCTGGGACTTGCGTTAAGCGGGCAACGACGCTGTGACGGGATGGGAACAGATCTGCTCGAGCACCGCCGCGAGTGGATCCGTCAGAGATCCTCGCTTGAGTGTGAGTCGATCGCTGAGACCGCTACCTCGATGTCGGCAAGTCGCGTCAGATCGCTTCCCAAAGCACCACCGCCTCGGCGAACGCATGCCGGGCAACGTCGTCCTTGAGAAGATGGGCGGGAACCACATCAACGGGCCGACCCACGAATCCCTCAATCTGTTCCTCGAGCTCCATCAAGGCAATTAGCCCTACGCCAGAATCGATGTCGACGAGCAAGTCGAGATCGCTCTCGTCGGCTTCGTCGCCTCGAGCAACACTCCCGAAAACACGAACGTTGGTTGCGCCCTTGGCCGCTGCAGCATCGATGATCTCTTCGCGAAGACCCCGAAGACGAAGGCCCGTCGACGTTTGCGAGATTGCACGTCCCGGCTCTTCAACCGGTCTCACATCGATCTCCAACTCACAACCTGCAGCAGCCACCAACCTGGACAGCGTCGCAATACTCGGCTCACGTCGCCCACGCTCATAGGCGCTGATCATCGGCTGTGACACGCCCGCACGCGCCGCCAACTCCCCTTGACTGAGGCCGCTCGACATCCGAGCCTTCTTGATTAGGGCGCGTCGCGATTCAAGTCGCGCGGTTGGGTGTGGTGGTGTAGTTCCATTCGCCGTGGAAGTCGTGGGGGTGTAGAGGTAGGGCGTTGAACTCTCGGTCGCTGATTTTGGTTCCGGTGGGGTACCAGTTGGGGTCGTG
>JAAETH010000065.1 GCA_024228575.1 Actinomycetes bacterium | reverse complement strand
GTGTATGTGAACGTGTCCGCGCCGAAGAAGTCGGCATCTGGCGCATAGTCGAACGTGCCATCGCCGTTGTTGGTCAGGTTCCCGTCTGTGGTACCCGACACGACCACCACAGACGTCGCGTCGACCGCGCTATCGACATCGAAGTCATTGCCGGCAACATCACCAGTCGTGAAAGTGTTGTCCTCAACAGTAGTAAACGTCGGACCCGCATCATCGTTGGCCACCGGCGGGTCGTTCACCGCCGTGATGCTGATTTCAGCGTCGACCGCCGCGCTCGTGTCTGCGCCACCACCATCGTCGGTTGCCGTGATCGAGATGCCCTGAGTACCGGTTGCGTCCGCCGCCACCTCGAACGTCAGATCACCTGTCGGCGAGATCGCCGGTTGGGTGGTGAAGGCCGATGGCGTCGCCGCTGTCACGCTGAACGTCACCTGCTGGCCTTCCTCGTCGATGGGGCCCGCCAAGATATTGGTTGCCCAGCCGAGCGAAACGTGACTACCCGAGTCTTCGGCCACTGTCTGAGGATCACCCACACCAAAGGTCGGAGGATCGTTCACAGCGGTCATGGTGATGGTCGAGACGGTCGAAACGCTGGTGTCGGAACCACCTGTGGCCGTCCCTCCGGAATCAGCCAGCGTCACGGTGATCTCCGAGGTGCCAACCGCATCGGCGGCAGGCGTGAAGGTGAGTTCTCCCGTGGCCGAGATCGAGGGTGCAACAGCGAACAGGTCTGGATTGGACACCGTGACGGTAAACGAAACGGTCTGGCTCGATTCGTCCGCAGGCCCCGGCGTGATTGCTGTCGCCCATTCCGCGATGCCCTGAGCCGGACTGTCTTCGGGGACGGTGATGTCGTCGCCCGCAAGGAAACTCGGAGGATCGTTCACGTCGTTGACGGTGATGTCGAAGACAGCGGGTTGCGATGTGTCGACTCCCCCACTGCCTGTCCCTCCCGAGTCGGAGAGGGTCACCGTGACCGAGGTCTGACCGGTTGCACCGACCGCAGGTGTAAACGTCAGGTCTCCAGAAGCCGACACCGCAGGGACCGCGCTGAACAGTCCTGGATTGGCGGTGACGAGCGAGAATGCCACCGACTGGCTCTTCTCGTTCGACGGGCCTGTTCGAATCGATGTGGCCCAATCCTCGATCAGATGGGCACCATCACTCGCCAACACGATCAGGTCGCTACCGGCGGCGAAGCTGGGTGGATCGTTGACCTGACCAACCGAGATCGTGGTGGTGGCCGTGCCGCAGAACCCAGCGACATCACATACGAAGTAGTCAAAGGAGTCCGTGCCGACCCAGTCTCGGTTCGGCGTATAGACGACCTTGCCATCGCTGACCGAAATGGTGCCGTTCAGAGCGACACGATCGATGACCAGCGATGTGGTGTCAAGTGTCTCGGTGGGTTCGGAGCCGTCGCCCACCACATCGAACCTCCCGACCGTGTCCTCTGAGAGTGACACGGTGTCCTCTGGAAGGTTTGGCCGTTCCGGATCGTCGACGATGTCGATGCTCACCGATGCCGACGAGGTCTCGCCCCCGCCATCGACCACCGTGTATGTGAATGATGCAGCACCCACGTAGCGGCCCACCGGAACGAACAGCACGGCCGACCCCTCGATGGTCGCAGTTCCACTCGTCACGTCGCCGATCGAGCTGATGCTCAATGTGTCGTTGTCGGGGTCGGTGTCGTTGGCCAACACGTCGATGACGGTCGGTGTCGCCTCCACCACCGAGATGACTTCGTCATTGGCTACCGGAGGACCGTTGATCGCCACCACAGTGATCCTGACCAACGACTCCGACGTCTCCCCCGACGGATCGGTGACCGTGTAGCGCAGAAGAAGCAACCCCTCGGCTTCTGGGGCCACACGAAGCACGATGCCGTTGCCGTTCGTCGTCAGGGACTCGGGTTCGAGATTGGAGCCACGGGTGCTGACGACCTCGACGTCGGTGATCTGCAGCTCGCTGTGATCATCATCGATATCGTCGTCGTTGGCGAGAACATCAAGCGTGACCACTTCCCCCTGGTTCACCGACGCCAGATCGTCCTTGGATGTAGGCGGATCGTTGACCGGCTCGACAACGAAGGTAATCGTGCCATCGCTGCACTCGCCCTGCTCGTCACACAAGCGATAGGTCACCGGAACAACACCATGGAAGTCGGCATCGGGTACCAGGGACACGGTCCCGTCCTCGGCAACCGTCGCTTCACCGTTCTCTACGTCGCCGACGAGCGAGACCGTGCGGCCCTCCTCAGAGACATGCACCGTGAGGTTGGCAACCTGCGAGATGTCCTCGAAACCCGCAACCTCGTAGGCGGGAGCTTCTATGGTGACACGCGCCAATCCGGCTGGAGCGGTGTCGGGAACCGGAGCTACATGCAGAGCACCACCGACGGCTGCGACCGCCATCGAAGTCGCAGCGGAAGCACCCGTGACCACACCCGTTCCCAGCGAGGCGCCACCTGCGGGCAGCTGGGCCAACGATCCGAGCGGGCCCGCGACCAGCCGCAACCTGCCCAGGCCCACCGTCAGAAATGCGCGTACCACGTCGGGGTCGAACTGGGTTCCCGAGCAATCGACCAGCTCCTGGCGGGCCGCGGCCGTCGGCATCGGCTTCTTGTAGGACCGCGCCGACGTCATCACGTCGTAGGCATCGGCGACCGCCACGATTCGACCAGCGAGCCCTATGTCCTTGCCACCGATACCTCTTGGGTAACCCTTTCCGTCCCAGCGTTCGTGGTGCTCGGTAGCCGACTCGGCCCACTTCCCCAACCACGGTCGCAACGGCTCGATCAGCTTGTCGGCGTAGACCGGGTGCTGACGCAGGATCGCCCATTCGTCATCGGTGGGCTTGCCCACCTTGTTCAGGACCTCGGCCGGCACCATCAGCTTGCCGATGTCGTGAACCAGGCCCGACCAATTGAGCATCTCGAGGTCTCGGCCGCCGAGACCCATCTCCTCGCCGATCAGCACCGAGAACGCCCGCACCCGTTCGGTGTGACCACGGGTGAGACGATCGTGGGCGCTGAGCTTGCTCGCCAGGCCGATGAGCTGCTCGGCGGCCTCTTGGGGTGCGTACTCGGAGAACTCGCCCGATTCCATGGCTCGTTGAAGCTGGCGCACCGTTCCGGTTCGCAACGCCGACTTGAATCGTGACGGGGCACGGTCGGGGAACACGAGCGACAGGTTGAACAAGGCCACGACCGGGAGCAGACGCCTGAACACTCGATCCAGGCTCAGTACCGTCGCTGTCGACAGGACGGACAGGCTCGCCCACCACAGGACCGCCTTTTGTAGTCCCGGAGGTCGGGGCACGACCTGGCTCGCAAGCGTGACGACAACAACCGAAATCGCGATAGGCGCGACCGCGACAACGACGCGCATTGCCTTGGCCAAACCAGGCCGGGCCTCCCATCGATTGACAGGTTGAGTCATTATCCCTCTGAAGAGTTTTCCTCCCGTGTCAGTCGACCGTGGTGGGGGTCGGCTGAGCGTTCGTTCAGCACGATCTCGAACGGCATCGACGGCTCGGGCGAGTTGGACAAGCCGATCGAGCCCGAAATCGAGGGCACCTCCCTTCATGCCGCAGAAGGGGCACCCGGTGTTTGCCGTGATGTTGATGAGTACCGGTCGCGAGCCGAGGGCTCGCCCGAAGTGTCTCCTTGAAGGTTCGGCAGTGGAGCGTTTGCCGGTTGGTTCGATAGTCCCGCGCGTTGTGAAGCGTTTCGCCGGTGCCTTCGGTGCCGGCGAAAGGCGTCCCGGGCCAAAGGCCCGACGGGCTCATCTCCATGGTGGTAGGTGGTTGGTCCAGGTGTTGACGATCTTGCCGGTGTGTTTCTGGAC
>JAAETH010000064.1 GCA_024228575.1 Actinomycetes bacterium | reverse complement strand
GTCGGGCACACGGCCGGTGCGGCCGGAGTGATGGGGATATTGGCGGCCGTGCACAGTATGAGCGAGGGCGCCCTGGTCCCCACGGCAGGCACTACAGACGTGGAGCCGGAAGCTGACTTCGCGGTAGTGATCGACCAGCCCAGCCCCGGTGAGCTGAACACGATGCAGGTGAACGGTTTCGGTTTCGGTGGTCAGAACGCCTCGATGGTGGTGACCAAAGCCTGACGCGTCTGGGCCCCGACCGACTGAGAAGGTGTCGCATACGCCTCTACCGTGATAGGTCTTGGTGTCTATGACGGTGACCGGCAGGTGCGCCCCGGGCTACGAGGCCGTACGGGAGGCATTCGAACGAAACTTCGCCCCCACCGACACCGATCCGGGTGACGTCGGCGCCGCCATGGCGTTGATTCACGGCGGTCGTGTCGTCGTTGATCTCTGGGGTGGCTCGATCCGCGATGAGGGTCCGGCATGGGAGCGCGACACGCTGGTGAACATGTACTCAGTCGGCAAACCGGTCGCAGCAGTCCTGGCCCTTGATGCGGTCCAACGCGGCGAGATCGACCTGGATGAGCCACTCGGTGCCGCCTGGCCGGCGTTTCGTGACCTCCACGGTGAGACCACTATGCGACAGGTCCTCGCCCACCAGGCCGGACTCCCGGCAGTGGCCGAGCCACTAGATCCCGAAGCGATCTACGACTGGTCGGCCATGGCGGAGGCCCTTGCCCGCACGCCGGCGTGGTGGACCCCAGGCCTATCCCACGGCTACCACACGAACACATTCGGTTTCCTCGCTGGTGAGCCCATCCGCCGACTCACCCGACGGCCATTTGCTCAGGTCCTTCAAGACCGCATCTGTGGACCTCGTGGCCTCGACCTGTTCGTCGGCTTGCCGCCGTCGCATCACTCGCGTGTCGCCGAGATTGTGTCCCGCGTCGACCCGGACTCCAGCCCCGCCGATCACCGGCCGGCCGAGACCGAGCACGATCGCATGCGAGCGCACACCTACTTCAACCCACCGACCCTGTCCGGCTTTGGCGTGGTGAACACCGCCGACTGGCGTAGCGCCTCGATCCCGTCCACCAATGGCCATGCGACGGCGCGTGCCATGGCTCAGTTCTATTCGGCACTCCTGCCGTCGGCTCCAGAGCCCCTGCTAGCGGAGTCACTTCGTATCGAAGCCACCACCGAGCACTCCGTCGGCCCGGATCTGGTCCTACAACGCGAGACGAGATTCG
>JAAETH010000063.1 GCA_024228575.1 Actinomycetes bacterium | reverse complement strand
TCCTTGGTGAACGGCTTGATGAGATAGTGCAGCGCCCCCAGGTCGAGGCATCGCTTCACCGTCGCCACGTCCCGGGCCGCGGTCAATACGAAGCAATCAATCGCCATGTCGTCACGGAGTCTCATGAGCACATCCGTGCCCGAGCCGTCCGGGAGATAGATGTCCAATAGCACCAGCATCGGCTCGAGCGTGGTGCTCATCTCGACTGCAGTGGCGGCTGACTGGGCTGTACCAACGACCCTGAACCCGTCGACCTCATCGACGAAGCCCTTGTGGATGTCGGCAACCCGAAAGTCGTCGTCGACGATCAGCACCGATATCGGCTCAGACATCGATCAGTTCCTGGTGACTGGATAGAACCAGGGTGACGGAGAAGAGGGTTCCCGAGCCTGGCTCGGAATCCACCGAGATCGAGCCTCGATAGCGCCGAACGAGTTCGTCGACAAGAGCTAGACCCAGGCCATCATGACTGCGGGGGTCCTTCGTCGTGTAGCCCGACTGGAAGACCTGCGACAGCACCTCGGTTGGTATCCCGTCACCAGAATCGGATACATCGATCCGTACGACACCATCG